>JBJHBX010000441.1:0-3132 GCA_050485725.1 Gemmatimonadales bacterium
TCGGGCAGGCGCCTCGCCCCCGGCTTCCAGGGACTGGAGGCGCTTGCCCGACGCTTCCAGAGCTGGCTGGGCGCGCCGGAGGTCCGGCGCATGCTGGACCGGTCGGCCTGGCCGGTCGGAACCGAGGTGCTCCGGGAGCTTCCCTTCGTTGTCCGGGACCGGGACGGCATCCTGCAGGGCGTGGCCGACCGGGTTCTGCGGCTTCCGGGGCCCGCGCGGCGCATCGTCGTGATCGACTGGAAGACCGACGCGGTGGGAGACGACGGCGCCGGCGACCTCGAATCCCCGACCGCCCGTTATCGGCCACAGATGGAGGCGTACCTGGGGGCCCTCGCGGCGCTGGAAGGGGTTTCCCCCGGCTCGGTCGAGGGGTGGCTCGTCTTCCTGGACGCCGGTCGCGCGATACGGGTCGACCCCCGGGGCACCGGGGTCACAGCACCGGAACCGGATCCGGGAGAAGGTGAATCCCCCCCGGGGTGACCCGGCAACGGCGGCCGATCACCTTCACTCCGGCGGCGCGGGCCTCGGCCAGCGCCGCAGCGAAGTCGGGGTCGATCTCCCATGCCGCCTCGATCATCTCGACGTCCTCGCGCTGGGCCACGAAGATCACGGTGCCCGGCGTGCCCCGCCCGGCCAGCTCGGCCATTTCGCGGACGTGGCGGGCACCCCGCGCCGTGACGGCGTCGGGGAAAAGGGCCCGACCGCCCTCGACCAGCGTCACGCTCTTCGCCTCGAGGATCATGCCCGGAGCTTCCGGGCCGGAGTCGCCGCGCCGCAGAAGGAAGTCGAAGCGGGAGGCGCCGATCTTTGCTTCCGCCCGGTCGAGGCGCCATCCCGGCAGCTCCTCGAGCGCATCGCGCCCCTCGGCTTCGGCAGCCTCGAAGGCCCGGGCCAGGAGCCGGTTCGGTACGGTGGTATCCAGGCTGACCCATCCGTCGTTCGCGGGCGTCCTGACCAGCTTCAGGGTCCAACGCGTCCGTCGCTTCCCACCCGAGGCCGGCGCCACCAGGCACCGGCGCCCCGTCACCAGCAGCTCCGAAAGCCGCCCCGGGTCGGGAAGGTGGGCCTCGACCGGATCTCCCATCGGTGCACCCGGCTCGCCGGCCGGGAGCACCAGGCAGAGAAAGCGGTTGGGCCGGTCCAGGAACACGGCGGGGCGCAGGGGCACCCCGCCGCTCTCGTCGAAGGGGAGGAAAGCCAGGGTTTGCCTCGGGGGTCGGAACCCGCTGGCGGTCAGCGGCCGCCGCCGGTGAGCTGGCGGACCTCGGCGAGCCCCTCGTCATTCCACGTGGGGCGGTCGTCGCGGTTCGCGATCTCGAGGGTGGCGTGAGCCAGGAGGCGGGCCACCCTCGACGCCTTGTCCACGTCCAGCCGGTCCACCGTGTCGCAGGGCCGGTGGTAACACTCGTGCAGGCCGGTGAAGAAGAAGAGCGACGGGATCTCCTTCCGCATGAAGTGGAACTGGTCCGAGCGGAAGAAGAAGCGCTGCTCGGGCCAGAGATCGTCCGACGTCGTCAGGCGCAGCTCCGGTAGCCCCTCGTTCAGTTCATCCACCAGGGGCCCGAGCGTCGAGTAGGTCTTTCCGATGACCACGAGGGTGTCGCGGTGGGTGTCGCCCCCGATCATGTCGGCGTTGATGTTCGCGATCATGTGCTCGACGGGGATGCGCTCGGGAGGGTTGTCGACGAACCAGCTCGCCCCGAGGAGCCCCTTCTCCTCGCCGCTCACGTGCACGAAGGCGATGGACCTCCGAGGACCCTCGGAGAGCTGCGACAGGGCGTTCGCCACCTCCAGCAGCGCCACCGTGCCGGAGCCGTTGTCATCGGCGCCATTGTAGATCGAGTCACCGTTCATCGGCGTGCCCACGCCCACGTGGTCGTAGTGCGCCGAGAGGACCACGAACTCGTCGCGGAGCGCCGGGTCGCTTCCGGGGAGGATCGCCACCACGTTCGCCGGACGCCCGTCGACGAGGACCTCGGCGGGGACTTCGCCCGAAAGGCGGGCCCCGTCGAGGTCGGCCCGGACGGCGTCACCCCGCTCCGCGCGCTCCACGAGTGCCGTGAGCGCCGGCAGCGCCGCGACGACCGCCCCCCGGCGCACCACGAGCTGCGGGCTCGGCAGGTCCATGCCCATCCGCCATGCGGGGCGTCCGAAGCGATCGGTCAGCTCGGACATGTCGGCGAAGGCGTCGTCGACCAGGACCACGGACGCCGAGGCACCCCCGAGGGCGGCCCAGGCGTTCGCCTGGTTCAGCCGCTGAAGCCATGGCTGGCTGAACGAGGTGCCGTCGACCGAGGTCACCACGACCTTTCCGGCAAGGGAGCCGGGAACCGGTGCCTCGGTCGGATTCGCCACGAAGAGGAGATCTCCCGCCAGGTCCCCACCCCCACGGACCGCGCCGGTCGAGAGATCCAGGGAGACCTGGCTCCCGGGTCCGGTCAGCGTCGCACGGGCCCGTGCGGCGTCGGTCCGGGTCTGCCGGTAGGGCCAGCGCTGGAAGAAGCTCCCTTCGTCGGCGCCGGGTTCGAGCCCCATTCGGCGATGCTCGCTCCTGAGCCATTCGGCAGCCACCTCGAGTCCGGGGCTCGGGGTGTCGCGGCCCATCAGCGCGTCCGAGGCCAGGAAGGCGAGCCGGTTGTAGTAGCTCTCGGGGGTGATGACCCGGTCGATCACCGCCGACGCTTCGCTGCGGTCGGCCTGCAGGTCGTTCCCGTCTGCGCCGGTCTGGCAGGCCGCGGAGGCGGGAACGAGAAGGAGCGACAGCGCGAGTGCGCCGGCGAAGGCCGGTCGGCCTGGGCGTTCGAGGGTTCGGAGCATGGATTCACTTCCGGTCCGGTTGCCCGGCGCCGGCCCTTGTGTGGTGACTGTCGGCACTGAAGGTTCGCATCTGTCGATGCGTAGAGGAAGGCATGCCGGGGGCGTTCCGAGGAGGCCACCGCGGCACCGACCGAAGGGGAGAGACGCATGAAGAACACGCTGGAGAACAGCTGGGGCCTGGTGAAGGCGAGCGCCCGCGTCCTGAACGAGGATCGGGCCCTCCTTCTCTTCCCCCTCCTGTCGGCCGCGGCCTTCGTCGCGCTGTCGGCGACCTTCGTGCTTCCGGTGCTGGCCCTTGACGGCTTCGAGGTGCTG
>JBJHBX010000442.1:0-3125 GCA_050485725.1 Gemmatimonadales bacterium
CCCCGGTGACCTGGGTGGGGCCCGACGCGATCCGGCGGCGGGCCCAGGGCGGCCCGGCGCTGGGGTTCGACCCGGACCGGCTTCCCGTGGAGCGGTTCATGGCCGGCCAGGTGGACAGGATCGGTGATCCCCTCTTCGGGGCGCTCTACCGTCTCGGGGCCATCGAGGACGCCGCCTTCGCACTTCTCCCCGTCGAGGTACGGGAGCGGGTGGAGGCCGACGGGGCCGCGGTGCACGCGGTCGAAATGGCCGCCGCGCTGATCCACGTCCGGACCGGGCACGTGCTCTGGTTCGGCATCGTCGACGGTGCGCCGGGTATGCCGGGGGCCCTCCCGCCCACGGTCTCGGCGGTCGAGACACTGGCGCGGCGACTCCTCCGCTGAGGCCCTGGCCCGGCCCCGCTCCGTACCTTCCCAGCCACACGCCTTGCCGAAGGACTCGAACGATGCGTTACCCGATGCCGCCCATCGCGGCCCTGACCCTCGTGACCCTCGCCGCCTGCCAGCCCCCCGGGCGGTCCGACGCACCGCCTCCGCCCTCCGCCGACGAACTGGCCGACGCCGGCCACTGGAGCTGGGAGGGAGGCGTCGAGGTCGAGATCACCGGGAACGTCGCCCGGGTCAGCATCACGGTGGACCCCGCGCCCTACGCCAGGGGAGGGGACCTCTGGGCCAAGGGGCTTCCGTACCTCTTCCTCTTCTCGCAGGGAACGAGGGATGCGCTCGATGCCCACCCGGGGCTCGGCGGTGTGCGGATCCGCACGGTGCATCCGGGGGGCGATGTCATGGCCGAGGCGCTGCTTTCGCGGGGGACCCTCAACGACTTCAGCTGGCGGCAGGCGCTGAACGTGGCGGCGCAGGCCCGCAGGGACGCCACCGAGCGGCCCGGGCGGATGCGCGACCTCGTCCGATGGGGTGAGGATCACGCCGAATTCGAGTATAATCCCCGGTACATTTCGTCGCCGTGACGATGCACCGACCCTCGAACGCCTGCGCTTCATGACCAGGACCATCACCGTGATCCCCGGAGACGGGATCGGCCCGGAAGTCACCTCCGCCACCCTCGAGATCCTGGAGGCCGCGGGCGCGGAGCTCGAGTACGAGGAGCAGCTCGCCGGCGTGGCGGGGCTCGATGCGCTCAAGTCGCCCCTTCCGCAGGTCACGCTGGACTCGATCCGTCGCAACGGCGTCTGCCTGAAGGGGCCGCTGACCACCCCGGTCGGCACCGGCTTCCGGTCGATCAACGTGGCGATCCGGAAGGAGTTCGACCTCTTCGCGAACGTGCGGCCCGCGCTGACGCTGGTCCCGGGCGGACGCTACGAGGACATCGACCTGGTGTTGATCCGCGAGAACACCGAGGGGCTCTACGTCGGGGTCGAGCATTACATCGGTCTCGAGGGTGACCCCCGGGCCGCGGCGGAGTCGGTGATGATCATCACCCGCTTCGGTGCCGAGCGGATCGTGCGCTACGCCTTCGAGTACGCGAAGCTGAACGGCCGCCGGAAGGTGACGCTCGCCCACAAGGCGAACATCCTCAAGTACACGCAGGGGCTCTTCCTCGACGTGGGCCGCGAGGTTGCGAAGGAGTACGAAGGGGTGGTCGAGTTCGAGGATGCGATCATCGATGCAACCGCGATGTACCTGGTCACCGACCCGTACCGCTTCGACGTCCTGGTCATGGAGAACATGTTCGGGGACATCCTTTCCGACCTCATGGCCGGCCTGGTCGGTGGGCTGGGGCTCGCCCCGGCCGGGAACATCGGGAAGGACGCCGCCATGTTCGAGGCGGTCCACGGATCGGCGCCGGACATCGCGGGGATGGGTGTCGCCAACCCGTCGTCGCTCACGCTGTCGGCGGCGATGCTCCTCGACCATGTGGGCCAGCCCGAGGTGGCGAAGCGGATCCGCGCCGCGGTCCGGGAGACCGTCGCCGACCCCGAGACCCGGACGCGGGACGTGGGCGGGACCCAGGGCACCCGGGGCTTCACCGAAGCGGTGATCCGGAAGCTGGGCTGACATCCCGCCGCCGACCAGACCGTGTTTCTCCGCAAGGACGAGCCGCGCCCCGGGCGCCCCGACGAGATCACCTGCATCCGATGCCTGCAGGTCAGACCATCCGAGGACCTGGACCGGCTCCTCTGGTGCGAGGAATGCATCGCACGCGCCCGACGGCGGGCGACCCGGGTCGGTCTCCTGGCCGGTACGGGGCTGGGCGTGGTGATCGCCCTCTACATCTGGTTCGGGATCCGGCCCGACCCTGCACTGATTCCGACGATCTGGCTGGCGCTCCTGGCGGGGGCCGCCTACCTGGGAAGCCGCCTCGTGCGCGAGTTTGCCTACGGCGTGATGCGCTGGCAGAACCGGGGAGCCGCAGAGGCGCGCCCCCCTTCCGACTGAACCCTTCAGAACGACCCGAGGACCCGACTCATGGCCGCAACCTTCCAGGGCGTGGACTTCTTCGACACCGACTCCCTTCTCACGGACGAGGAGCGGATGATCCGCGACACCGTGCGCGAGTGGGTCGACGACCATGTCATGCCGGTGATCCAGGACGCGTACATCGGCCGGTCCTTCCCCACCGGGCTCATTGCCGGAATGGGCGAGCTCGGCATGCTGGGGGCGAACCTTCCCGAGGAGTACGGCTGTGCCGGCCTGGGGAATGTGGCCTACGGGCTCATCATGCAGGAGCTCGAGCGGGGCGACTCGGGAATCCGCTCCTTCGCGTCGGTGCAGGGGGCGCTCGTCATGTACCCGATCCACGCCTTCGGATCGGAGGAGCACCGGCGACACTGGCTTCCGAAGCTCGCCTCGGGCGAGAAGATCGGTTGTTTCGGGCTGACCGAGCCCGACTACGGCTCGAACCCCGGTGGAATGATCACCACGGCGAAGAAGGTGGACGGCGGGTGGGTGCTGAACGGGACCAAGATGTGGATCACGAACGGCTCCATGGCCGATGTCGCGGTGATCTGGGCGCAGACCGGCGAGATCGGCGACACGAAGGGCATTCGCGGCTTCGTGGTCCCCACCGACACGAAGGGGTTCACCGCCCGCGACCAGAAGGGCAAGCTCTCGCTCCTGGCCTCCGACACCTCGGAGCTGCACCTCGAAGACGTGGAAGTGGGTGAC
>JBJHBX010000443.1:0-2415 GCA_050485725.1 Gemmatimonadales bacterium
GGCTGGCCCGGGGCGAGTTCGAGGTGGGTACGGGCACCTTCCTGCAGGTGGCCGAGGCCGAGACGGTGGCCGCGCAGGCCGACCGGGATCACCTCGAGGCCATCTTCCGGTTCCATGACGCGGTCGCTCGCCTCGAGGCGCTGACGGGCACCCGGCTCAGGGGGCGATGACCGAACTCGACCGGGCCTGGCACGCACTGCCGGCAAGGGAGGTCGCCCGGCACCTCGATGTCGACCCGGAGCGGGGGCTCGACCGGGCCGAGGCCGGGCGCCGCCTCGAGCGGCACGGCCCGAACGTGCTCCCCGAGGCCCCGCGCGAGCACCCGCTCGTGCGGTTTCTGAAGCAGTTCCGGAACGTCCTGATCTACATCCTGCTCGGCGCCGCGGTCTTCACCGCCGCGCTGGGCGAGTGGATCGACACCGGGGTCATTCTCGCCGTGGTCCTCGTGAACGCGGTGGTGGGCTTCATCCAGGAGGGGAAGGCCGAAGAGGCGCTCGAGGGAATCCGGAGCCTGCTCTCGCCCACCGCCCAGGCCGTGCGAGGTGGAAAGCCCGTCGAGATCGACGCCGCCGAGCTCGTTCCAGGCGACGTGGTCCGCCTCGAGAGCGGGGACCGCGTCCCCGCGGACCTCCGGATCGTCGAGGCCCTGCGCGCCCGGGTCGACGAGGCCCTCCTCACCGGCGAATCGGTGCCCGTCGAGAAGTCGGTGGCGCCGGTGGACGAGGGCGCGCTGCCCGCCGACCGGAAGTGCATCGCCTTTTCCGGGAGCCTGCTGGCCTCGGGGCGGATCGTCGGCATCGTGACCGCCACCGGTGCGAAGACCGAGGTGGGTCGCATCGGTCACCTGGTCTCGGGGGTCGAGATGGTCACGACACCCCTCCTCAGGCAGATCGACCGCTTCGGCCGGCAGCTGTCGGTGGCCATCGTCGCGGCAAGCGCCGCGATCTTCCTCTTCGGCTGGCAGATCAGGGGGCTCGACCCCGTCGATGCCTTCCTCGCGGTGGTGGCGCTCGCCGTGGCCGCGATCCCCGAGGGGCTCCCGGCCATCATGACGATCACGCTCGCCCTCGGGGTCCAGCGCATGGCCCGCCGGAACGCGATCATCCGGCGGCTCCCCGCGGTGGAGACGCTCGGAGCCGTCACCGTGATCTGCACCGACAAGACCGGCACGCTGACCCGGAACGAGATGGCGGTGGAGCGGATCCTCTTCGACGATCGCGAGGTCACGGTGCGGGGGTCCGGATACGCCCCCACCGGAAGCTTCGAGGTCGAGGACGGTCCCCACGACCCCTCGAACGATCCCCTCCTCGAGCGCCTGGCCCGCACGGGTCTCCTCTGCAACGAGGCCTCCTTCGGCGAAGCCGCCGAAGCCGCCGAGGGCGCCGCGAATGCCGCAGGCGCCGCGGAGGCCGGCGGGCAGGGCGGAGGCGAGGCCGGCGGCGGAGGCGCATCGGTCCGCACACTCCATGGCGACCCGACCGAGGGTGCCCTGGTCGTGCTGGCGGAACGCGTGGGGCTCGATCCCGACACCGAGCGGGACCGCCACCCCCGCATCGGGATCCTTCCCTTCGAATCCGAGCGGCAGTGGATGGCCACGGCCCACCGGAATCCTGACGGCTCCATGTCGCTCCTCGTGAAGGGCGCCCCGGAGCGGGTCCTGGCCATGTGCCGGCAGGTCGCTGCCGCCGGAGGGACACGGGAGGGTGCGCCCGATTCCGAAGCCTGGGAGCCCCGGCTGGACCGGATCGCAGGGGAGGGATACCGGCTCCTCGCCCTGGCCGAGGCCCCGCTCGAGGCGGGGTCCTCCGGGGGGAGCGCCTCCGCTGACGACGAGGACGAAATCGACCCCGACGCCGTGGCGGAACGCGTTGAGGCCCTGGTCGAACGCGGAGACTTCACCCTGCTCGGCGTGTCGGCGCTGATGGACCCCCCCCGTCCCGAAGCCGCCAAGGCGGTGGCTTCGTGCCGCTCCGCGGGGATCCGGGTCATGATGATCACCGGCGACCACGGGGCGACGGCCCGCAGCATCGGTGCCCGGCTGGGGATCGGCGAGGGCGATCGGGCCCTCAAGGGTGCGGCGGTCGAGACCGCCTCCGACGACGAGCTCCGGGAGGCGCTCCGCGAGCACGACGTGGTGGCGCGAGCCGGCCCCGAGCACAAGCTCAGGATCGTCCGCGCGCTCCAGGCCGAGGGCGAAGTGGCGGCCATGACGGGTGACGGGGTCAACGATGCCCCGGCGCTCAAGCAGGCCGACATCGGGGTGGCCATGGGGATCAAGGGAACCGAGGCGGCCCGGGGAGCCTCCGAAATGGTGCTCGCCGACGACAACTTCGCCTCGATCGAGCGCGCAGTGGAGGAAGGGCGCACCGTCTACGACAACCTGACGAAGACGATCCTCTTCATTCTCCCGACGAA
>JBJHBX010000443.1:2425-3119 GCA_050485725.1 Gemmatimonadales bacterium
GCGCCGAGGCACTCCTCGTGCTGGCCGGGGTGGCACTGGCGCTGGGGGAGTTCCCGGTGACCCCCGCCCAGATCCTCTGGGTGAACATGATCACCGCCGTCACGCTGGCGCTGGCGCTGGCCTTCGAGCCCGCGGAACCGGGGATCATGAGCCGGCCTCCCCGGGACCCCGCAGCACCACTCCTGTCGCGCTTCCTGGTGCGGAGGATCGTCTACGTGTCGGTGCTCGTCGCGGTGCTTTGCATGGTCCTCTTCCAGTGGCTCCTCTCGAGCGGCGCCGACCCGTCGTACGCCCGCACGGCCGTCGTCAACGCACTCGTCGCGGCACAGCTCTGGTACCTCTTCACCTGCCGCTTCAAGTGGAAGGCCTCGATCGGGTGGGCCGCGCTGGTGGGGAACCCAGCGGCCCTCGTCGCCGCGGGGCTCCTGCTGACCTTCCAGGGCGCCTTCACCTACCTTCCGGTAGCGCATCTCCTCTTCGACACCCGCCCCCTTTCGCCCACCACCTGGCTCCCGGTCCTCTCGGTGGGGCTGGTCCTCTACCTGGTGGTCGAGCTGGAGAAGGCCGTCGGGCGCGCCGGCGGGCGGGGGAGCCACGCGCCCCGAAACATCTGATCCTTGACGAACGACGGGGGAAGCCTGCAAGCTTAACGTCCCCGCAATCCCGTCGATTCCTCCTGTTGCCGGGCCGCGCC
>JBJHBX010000444.1:0-3114 GCA_050485725.1 Gemmatimonadales bacterium
GTTCGACCCCGTGGGCCCTCGCACTGGTCCCCCTCGTCATGGCCGCCTGCGGCCCGGGAACCGTCGAGGTCACCGCCGAAGCGGACTTCACCGATCCCGAGACGGGCGAGCAGGTGGTCCGGCCCCTCGAGAACGTCGAGATCCAGCTGATTCCCTTCGACCGGGACGTCATCTTCGACTCGCTTACGGCGGCCGCGCCCAGCCCGGAGCCCGGCTTCCCGGAAGCGCTCCAGATCGTGCAGGACTCGATGTTCGACGCGCAGGAGACGCAGCGCCTGGCCGAGCAGGAGTGGCTTGCGCTCCGTGAGCGCCTGCAGACGATCAGCCAGGAGCTGCGGCAGTACTCCCAGGCCGAGGCGCAGTACCGCGTGCTCTTCAACGAGTTCTCGGATCTCGAGGTCCGGGTGAACGCCGCGGAGCGCAGGCAGAACGAGGCCTTCCAGCGCCTCGAGAACATCCGGAGTCGGGTGCTGGGCGATCTCAGCGAGGCCCGGGTCCGCCAGGAGCAGTGGGAGGACGAGGCCTTCGCGAGCTACCCCGAGGTGGTCGCCCGCCGCATCCAGGAGGCCCGCCGCGACATCGTCGCCGACACCACCGACGCCATGGGGCAGGCCACGATCCGCGCTGCGCCGGGAGAGTGGTGGGTCCACGCCCGCTACCAGCTCCCCACCGAGGAACTTTACTGGAATATCCGTGTCAACGTGGAGCGGGGCGATCCGGTGGTGATTCGCCTTTCACGCGAGAACGCCGAGCCGCGCCGGATCTTCTGATCGAAGACGGGAACGCCTGACGGATTCGTCGAGGGGGCAGCGCACGCCGCGTTCCCCGTCCCGAATCCGGAGACGGCCCGCGCCCCGGGACCCTTCCCAAGGTCCCGGGGCGTTCGTGCATCCACGCGACTGCGTCACAGGGGGAGCCACACGATGACCGATACCCACGCCTCCGCCGGCAGCGCTCCGGGCGCAGGAGAGGACACCCCCTTCCTCGAGGTCAGGGACGACGGCCTCGCGGTCGTGACCTTCGACGACCCGGGCCGGGGCGCCAACGTCCTTTCGGAGGCGGTCCTGCGCCGGCTCGGCGAGATCGTCGACGACCTGGAGGCGCGCGCCCGCGAGGGCGAAGTCCGGGGCGTGGCCTTCCGGAGCGGCAAGCCGGGGTCCTTCATCGTCGGTGCCGACATCGAGGCGATCGGGGCCATCGAGGACCCGGACCAGGGCGCCGAGGCGGCGCGGTTCGGGCAGCGCGTCTACCTGGCCGTCGAGCGCCTGCCGGTGCCGACGCTCGCCGTGGTGAACGGCACCTGCCTGGGCGGCGGAACGGAGCTCGCCCTGGCCTGCCGCTTCCGGATCCTGTCCGACCACCCGAAGGCCTCGATGGGGCTTCCCGAGGTACAGCTCGGCATTCTTCCGGGGTGGGGCGGCACGACCCGGCTGCCCCGGCTCATCGGGCTCCAGGCCGCCCTGGACCTGCTCCTGACCGGGAAGACGGTGCGCGGGCGCAGGGCCCGGAAGCTGGGGCTCGTTGAAGACGTGGTGCCGCAGGCGAAGCTGGACGAGGACCCGGACGGGGTCTTTCGCCGCTACCTCTTCGATTCGCCGCCGGGGCGCACCGGCGCGCGCCGCGGGGTGCTGCAGCGGGCGCTCGAGGACACGGCGCCCGGCCGGGCGGTCATCCTCCGCCAGGCCCGGAAGACGGTCCTCGAAAAGACCGGAGGCCACTATCCGGCGCCGCTCCGCATCCTGGAGGTGGTCCGGGACTCGGTGGGCCGGCCGGTGGAACGCGCCCTCGAGATCGAGGCCGAGGCCTTGGGCGAACTCCTGGCCTCGCGGGTCTCGAAGCACCTGGTCCACGTCTTCCACCTCCGCGAGGGGGCCCGGAAGGGGAGTGGTCTCGAGGGATGGGAGGGTGACGCCTCCGCAACGAAGGGGGTCGAGCCCCACGAGGTCTCGGAAATGGGCGTCGTGGGCGCCGGGGTCATGGGCGGCGGCATTGCCCAGCTCGGCGCCGAGAAGGGGATCCACGTGCGGCTCAAGGACATCCGGCACGACGCGGTGGCCGGCGGGCTGCGCCATGCCCGCGGGCTCTTCGACCGCTCGGTCAAGCGGCACCGCATGTCGGAGCGCGAGGCGGCGCGTGCCATGGAGCGCATTTCGGGGGGCGTGGACTATGGCGGCTTCGGCCAGCTCGACCTGGTCGTCGAGGCGGTGGTCGAGAAGCTCGACGTGAAGCGCGCCGTACTCCGCGAGGTCGAGGACCGGGTCCCCGAGGCGTGCATCCTCGCCACCAACACCTCGACGCTTTCGATCGCGTCGATGGCCGAGGCGCTGGAACGCCCCCGGAACTTCTGCGGCATGCACTTCTTCAACCCGGTGCACCGGATGCCCCTCGTGGAGGTCATCCGGGGGCCTGACTCGGGCCCCGGCGCCGTGGCCACCGTCTACGCGCTGGCGCTTCGCATGGGGAAGGTGCCCGTGGTGGTGGGCGACGGTCCCGGCTTCGTCGTGAACCGCATTCTCGGGCCCTACCTGAACGAGGCCGGTCACCTGCTCGCGGAAGGGGCGTCCATCGAGGCCATCGACGGCGCCGCCACCGCCTTCGGGCTCCCGATGGGTCCCCTTCGCCTGGTGGACGAGGTGGGCATCGACATTGCCCGGCATGCGGGGGACCTCCTGCACCAGGCCTTCGGCGAGCGAATGACGCCGTCGGCCCCGATGGTGGCCATCGGCGAGACGGACCGACTTGGGGCGAAGGGCGGCGCAGGCTTCTACCGCTACGAGGAAGGCCGCGAGGCCGGCCCCGACCCCGAGGTCTACGCGCTCCTGGGATCGAGCGTGCCCCTCGAGCGCGCCCAGCTCCCCGAGTCCGACATCCGCGCCCGCCTCCTTCTCGTGATGATGAACGAGGCGGCCCGCATCCTCGACGAGGGGATCGCGGCCTCAGCCGCCGACGTGGACCTGGCCATGATCATGGGAACCGGGTTCCCGCCCTTCCGTGGCGGGCTTCTCCGCTTCGCCGACGAGGTGCACCCCCGGGTGCTCGTGGAGCGGCTCCGGGGCTACCAGGCCGAGGTGGCGGCACGCTTCGAGCCGGCGCCCGCCCTGCTCGCGCTGGCCG
>JBJHBX010000445.1:0-3110 GCA_050485725.1 Gemmatimonadales bacterium
CCGGGTGCTCCGCGACGTGGTAATCGTCCAGGGGCCACCCGTGGTGCCTCGCGAGTGCCAGCATGGCCGCGTGCTTCCCGGAGCAGTTGTTGTGGATGGGGCGGGGCGACGAACCGGTGGCGGCGAGCGCCCGCGCGGAGGCCCCGTGCATTGGCGCATGGGGGCCGCAGGCCAGGGCGTCCTCGACGATGCCCGCCCGGACCAGCATCTCGCCCACGAGGGACAGGTGCCCTGGCTCGCCTCCGTGGGACCCGCAGGCGATGGCGAGCTCCCGGGCACCGAATCCGAACGCCTCGAGCGCCCCGTCCTCGACCAGCGGAAGGGCCTGGAAGGGCTTCGCGGCGGACCGGAGAAGGGTGTCGTGCTCCGGGTCTCCGCAGGAGGCCAGGACCCTGCCCTCGGCATCGGTCACCACGGCATGGACCCGGTGGACCGACTCCACCAGGCCCCCGCGGACCAGTCGCACCTCGCCCGTGTACGCGCGCTTCACCCCTCTCGGCCTCCCTTCGGATTCCCCTGCTCCGGCGCGCCACCACGGTCGCACCGGACCCATTCCGGTCGGGATACGTTCGCGGGAAGCTGCGGGCACTTCCATGGCGACCGGGGACGCCGGGCTCCGACGATCGGTCCCGGAAGCGCCGGGGGACCGCGCCGCCCCGGCCCGGGTGTCAGCGGTCCTCGACGGGGAAGGTCGAGACCGAGGCCAGGAGCGCCTCCGTCGTCGTCGCCCCCCTGAGGAGCCCCAGGGCCTCCTGGAGCGGGCGATCCAGCGCCATCCGCGCCAGGAACTGTCCCTGCTCGCCCCACCCCTGGAGCGCGATCTCCGCCTCGAGCTCGCGACGGACGAAGCGTCCCGCGAGGCCCCAGGTGGCCTCGTCGATGGTCGCGCCCCGCTCCCGGAGAAGGGTGTAGAGCTCCCCGAGCTCCGCCTCCCCCACCGCGACCGGGGCCGACGGGGCACCCCTCGACGGCTCCGGGCCTGGCACGCCCCCGTTGCCCAGGTACCGCACCGCGAAGTCGAAGACGCCGGCCGTGAAGCGCCCCCCCTCCAGGAAGAGGCTCCGCACGGCGCGCTGCTCCTCCGACGACAGCGTGTCGGACTGCGAGATCCGGTCCGGCACGATCCCCCCCCCGGCGAAAAGCGTTCTCCCCCCCATCGAGGTGACGGTGGGCCGGCCGGCGGTATCGGCCGGGAAGACGAAGCGCCCGTCCAGGGCGAGCGCCGGGCTGCGGGGAGCCGGGTCGGTGGCCTCGGCCTCGCCCGCCCCGGCCGGCACCACCCGTTCGATCGACCGCCCCGCCGGCGTGTACCAGCGCGCGGTCGTGAGCTTGAGCACGTGTCCGCCGGTCAGGCTGAAGAGGGTCTGCACCGACCCCTTTCCGAAGGTCGTGGTCCCCACGACGGCGGCGCGGTCGTGGTCCTGCAGCGCCCCCGCCACGATCTCCGAGGCCGATGCGCTCCCCCGGTCGACCAGCACCACCACGGGCATCCCCTCGTACCGGTCCTCGCCCGAGGTCTGGAGCCGCTGGTTCTGCTCGCGGGCCTGCCCCCGGGTCTCGACGACGGTGGCGCGCCTCGGGAGGAAGAGATCGGCGACCCCGATCCCCTGGTCCAGGATTCCCCCGGGGTTCCCCCTCAGGTCGAGGACGAGCGCCCGCGCCCCTGCATCCCGCAGCGAGTCGGCGGCGGCCCGCACCTCGCGGGTGGCACCCTCGTTGAATACGCCGAGGGGGATGTACCCGATGCCGTCCTCGAGGAGGGTGGCAAAGGGTACCGAACGGAGCTGGATCCGCGCCCGCTCGAGGGTGAAGTCGATGAGCCCGTCGACCATGGGGCGCTCCACCCGGATCGTGACCGGTGCCCCCGGGCGCCCGCGGAGGATCTCGACGGCCTGCTGGCTCGTCCACCCCCGGATGTCGACGGTGTCGACCTCGACGATCCGGTCGCCGGGTCGGATCCCCGCCCGGGCGCCGGGGGTCCCCGGAATCGGGCTGACCACGGTCACGAAGTCGTCCCGCTCGGTGATTTCGAGCCCGATCCCCCCGTAGTCCCCCTCGGTCTGGATCCGGAAGTTCTCGTACGCCTGGACGTTCAGGAGCGAGGTGTTCGGGTCGTTCAGCTCGCCCAGGAGCCCGTCGATGGCGAACTCGTAGAGGCGCTCCGGGTCCACCTGATCCACGTAACGTTCGGCCACATGCTGCAGCACCTCCTGGAAGAGGCGCGACTGCACGTAGACGTTCTGCTCCTGCGCAACGCCGCGCTGCAGGAACCAGCCACCGGCGAGGAGGGCCAGGAGGAGGATGGCGCCGGGTCCGAGGGCGGCATTGCGGGTGCTCATCAGGGGCAGTCCAGGGTCCGGATTCGGGAAGACGACGGGGTGGAAACGAAACGGGTCGAGGTCACGCGGGAGTGATGCTGGAAGATGCGTGCCGTGCCGGCATGCGCGCCTTTCAGACCCCCGGGCGCGAACCGGGTTCCGGGGCGCGGGAAGGGCCGTGGCCGTAGCGCGCCCGCACGAGGGGCTCGACGACGGCCAGGATCCGGCGGTTCACCTCCGATGCGTCGCCGAGGGCATCCACCAGCACCACGTCGGGATCGGAGGCGGCCAGTGCGCGGTACCCGGCGGCCACCCGGGCATGGAAGGCGTCACCTGCACCCTCGATGCGGTCGGCGCCCTTCCCCTCGCGGAGCTGCCGGGCGCGCCCCTCCTCGGCGGGAAGGTCGAGCACCACGACCAGGTCCGGCGCGAGCCCCCCGGTGGCGAAGGCGTTCAGCCGGCGCACCTCGTCCAGCGGGAGCTCGCGGCCGTGGCCCTGGTAGGCGAAGGTCGAGGTCTCGAATCGGTCCGCGAGCATGATCGCCCCCTCGGCGAGCGCCGGCTCCACCCGCTCGCGGACGAAGGCGGCCCGGGCGGCCAGCATCAGCAGGAGTTCGGACCGGGGCCCGATGCCGAGGTCGGCCCGTTCCAGGAGCACGGCCCGTACCGCCTCGCCCAGCGGGGTTCCTCCCGGCTCACGGGCCTCCCTCACCGGGAGCCCCGCCTCCGCCAGCGCATCCCTGAGCCGCCGGAGCTGGGTCGTCTTTCCGGCCCCCTCCACGCCTTCGAGCA
>JBJHBX010000446.1:0-3098 GCA_050485725.1 Gemmatimonadales bacterium
CGGGGCGTTCCGAGGCGGATGGAAGCGGTCGCATGCTTCCCCTGGAAGGGCAGGTGGAACGCGCGGCGGACCGGGTGGCGCGCTGGGTCCGGCTGCGCCGTGCCGAGCGACGGGACCGGAAGGTCGCCGTCGTGCTCTTCAACTTTCCGCCGAACGCCGGGAACGTGGGCACGGCGGCGTACCTCGATGTCTGGGGCTCGCTCCACCGGGCCCTTGCCGAGCTCTCCGCCGCCGGCTACGACACCGGCCCGCTGCCGTTCGACAGCGACGCCCTCCGGGCCTCGCTCCTCGGGGGGAACCGTGAGCGCTTCGGGACCGTGGCCAACGTGCACGCCCGGATCGCCGCACCGGATCACGTGGCCCGGGAGCGCTGGCTCTCCGAGATCGAGGGCGCCTGGGGCCCGGCGCCGGGGCGAAGCCTCACCGATGGCACCCACCTCCTGGTCCAGGGGGTCCGCTTCGGGAACGTCTTCGTCGGCGTGCAGCCTCCCTTCGGCTGGGAGGGCGACCCGATGCGCCTTCTGTTCGAGGGGGGGTTCGCGCCGACCCACGCCTTCTCGGCCTTCTACCGCTGGATCCGGGAGGACTTCGACGCCGACGCGATTCTCCACTTCGGGACGCACGGTGCGGCGGAGTTCATGCCCGGGAAGCACGTGGGTCTCTCCGCCGACTGCTGGCCCGAGCGGCTGCTCGGGACGACGCCTCTCCTGTACCTCTACGCGGCGAACAACCCGTCGGAGGGGACGATGGCGAAGCGGCGGGGAGGGGCTGTCACCGTGAGCCATCTCACCCCGCCCCTCCTGAAGGCCGGCCTCTACCGGGGGCTCCTTGACCTGCGAGGCACCGTGGACCGCCTGCGCGCCCTCCCGCCATCCCCCTCGGACCGGGTGGACCCGGATCGGCAGGAGGGGATCGCGGCGGCCGCCGCCATGGCGGAGGAGCTCGAGCTCGAGATCGGCATGGATGCATCGGTCGATCCGGTCCGGTGGGTCGAGCGCCTCAACGAGCGGCTCCGCGAGCTCGAGGAGGCGCTGATCCCCCACGGTCTGCACGTGTTCGGTCGGATTCCCCCGGACGAGGAGCGGGCCGAGCTGGTCGAGGCCGTGGTCGCCGCGAACCCGGGGCTCGAGCCGGAGATGCCCCTCGACGAGGGGGAGGACGTGGACGTCTCGCGGGACGCCGCCGCCGCGCGCGCCCGCCGGAGGGAGGAGCTCGATGCCGCCCTCCAGCGCTCGGGCGAGCCGGAGGGGCTCCTCCGGGCCCTCGACGGGCGTTTCCTGCCGCCGGCCCCCGCCGGAGACCTGCTTCGCACCCCCGACCTTCTTCCGACCGGGAGAAACCTCACTGCCTTCGATCCCTGGCGGATGCCGACCCCCTGGGCCTTCCGCGAGGGACGACGCCAGGCGGAGCGCATCCTGGAGCGGCACACGATGGCCGGGAACGGGCTTCCGCGCTCCATGGGCCTCGTGCTCTGGGGAACCGACACGCTGAAGCGCGAAGGTGCTCCGGTGGCGCAGGCGCTGGCGCTGATGGGGGCCGAGCCCCGCTTCGACAGCTACGGGCGGCTCGCAGGCGCACGCCTCCTTCCGCTCGAGGAACTGGGGCGCCCCCGGATCGACGTGATCGTCACCGTGTCGGGCATCTTCCGTGACCTCCTCCCCCTCCAGGTGCGGCTCCTCGCCGAGGCCGCGTGGCTCGCCGCAGCCGCCGACGAGCCGGAGGCGATGAACCCGATCCGGGCCCACGCGCTGGCCCATGCGGCCGCAGCGGGGTGCTCCCTCGACGAGGCGGCCCTCCGGGTCTTCTCGAACGACGACGGCGCCTACGGCGCCCAGGTCAACCAGATGGTCGACGGCAGCACCTGGGGCGACGACGAGGAGCTCGGCGACGGCTTCGTGAACCGGAAGGGCTTCGGCTTCGGGCGCGACGGCCGGGCGCGGCCGGCCCGGGAGCTCTTCGCGGCATCGCTCGCCGCCGTGGAGCTGACCTACCAGAACCTGGAATCGGTCGAGACCGGGGTGTCCGACCTGGACCAGTACTTCGACTCCCTCGGTGGCCTGACCCGGGCGGCGCGGAGCCAGGCGGTGCGTCGCGGCATCCCGACCTCGGGCAACGTGAACGCGCCCGACATCGCGCCGGCGCCGCCACGGGCCGTCCCCGCCTACATCGGCGACGAGACGCGGGGGAAGGGAAAGGTGCGCACCCTCGAGGAGCAGATCGAGCTCGAGGCGCGCACGCGGACCCTCAATCCCCGGTGGATCGAGGGGATGCTCGCGCACGGCTACCAGGGCGTCCGCGAGGTGGAAACCCGCGTCCTGAACCACGTGGGCTGGTCGGCCACGGCAGGCGCCGTCCCGGCCTGGATCTACCGCGACATCGGAAACACGTACGTCCTGGACGAGGCGATGCGACGCCGGCTGGCGGAGCTGAACCCCGACGCGGCCCTGGGTGTCGCCCGCCGACTCCTGGAAGCGACGGACCGGGGCTACTGGTCGCCGGACCCGGAGACGCTCGAAGCGCTCCGGGACGCGACCGACGAACTCGAAGATCGACTCGAAGGCATCGAAACGGAGGCAGCGGCATGAGCGCAAGCGGCGTACTTCCCACCATTCGGCAGGGCTCGAGGTCCGGCGACGGCGACGGGAGCGTCCAGGTGCACCTGGATGAATCCCAGCGCATCGAGGGCGCCCTGGTCCTGGCCATCTACGGCAAGGGCGGGATCGGCAAGTCCACGACCTCGTCGAACCTGTCGGCGGCCATGTCGAAGCTGGGGAAACGGGTACTCCAGGTGGGGTGCGACCCGAAGCACGACTCGACCTTCACGCTGACGAAGCGGATGGTGCCCACGGTGATCGACACCCTGGCCGAGGTGGATTTCCACACCGAGGAGATCCGCCCCGAGGACTTCGTCTACGAGGGCTACAACGGCGTCATGTGCGTCGAGACCGGGGGCCCGCCGGCCGGCACGGGGTGCGGCGGCTACGTGGTCGGGCAGACGGTGAAGCTGCTCAAGCAGCACCACCTCCTCGACGACACCGACGTGGTCGTCTTCGACGTGCTGGGCGACGTCGTCTGCGGCGGTTTCGCGGCGCCCCTCC
>JBJHBX010000447.1:0-3098 GCA_050485725.1 Gemmatimonadales bacterium
CCCCATGGGGACCGGCCTTCGGGCGACCGTGTCATCGGTCTTCCTCCACATGGAACGGTACGGGCTCTTCGAGGGCGGGCGCGATCAGGCGAGGAGCGCCCTCGCCCCTGCAGGTGGTGTCGCGGCGCGGCGCCGGGGGCCGGGCCTCGGGCTTCAGTCGTTACTGTCCCCGAGCGAAAGCCAGGCGGCTCGGAGGGTCTCGCCGGTGCCGCCACCGTCGCCGGGCTCGGTCCACGACAGCAGGATCCGGTCGCCGGAGCGGGCCATGCGCGGGAAACCCGACGCGCGGGCCTGGCGGGTGGTGGCGAGGGGGGTGGCGGGGTCGGTGCGGCCGTCGGGGTGAATCCGCCGGGCCAGGAGGGCGGCATCCTCGTCGCCGGCCTCGAGCCAGACCACGAGCGCCGAGCCGTCGTCCAGGTGAAGCACGTCGACCCGGCCCAGGGGCGTGCCCTCGTCGACCTCGATGGGCGGGCCCCAGGTGGCGCCGGCATCGGTCGAGAAGGTCGCCCGCACCCGGGGAACCTCGTTCGCGCCGGTGAACCACGCGGTGACGACGCTCCGGCCCAGGGCATCCACCGCCGGGCCGTTCACCGGGCAGGCGGGGATCTCCCAGCCGTCGTCGTGGACGGTGCGGGGCGCCTCCCAGCCGTCGGGGCCGAGCCGGACCGCCAGGATGTCGCGGATCTCGTCCGCCGAGCGACCCCGGTAGACGGCGAGGGGGCCTTCCGAGGTCACGGTGGCGCCGGTCTGGCAGCAGTCGCAGATGCGGTCGTCGAGTTCCCAGAGGTCGCGGGGGGTGCCGTCGGGATCGAGGCGACCGCCCCGGAGCGTCATGGGCCCGCCCTCGACGGTGGCACGGCCGTCGAGCCAGACGGCGCCGAAGCCGTCTTCGTGGGGAAAGAACGACAGGAACCCGTGCTCCGCCGGTACCCCGTCGGCGTGCATGATCCGGGGCTCGGACCAGCGCTCGCCCCCGTCGGTCGATGCGCTCACGACGACGTCGTAGTCGTAGGTTCCCTCGCCGCTACGGGCGAGCCAGTGGGCCGCGAGACGCCCGTCGCCCGCCGCAGCGATCGACGGGAAGTCGGCCCAGTTCACGAAGAAGTTGTCGGACGCGGCCAGCGTCCGGGGCTCGGACCAGTCGGGGTCACCGCCCCCCGCCGGGACCCAGGCGAAGCGGACGGCGTGCACCGGCCGGCCGTTCGCGCCGGTCTCGCCGGTGGGCTCGGTCCAGCTCAGGTAGAAGCGCTCGGCGTCGGCGGCCACGAAGGGCATGCCGGCGCCGGTGGCCGCCGGGGGTCGGGTGGCCTCGAGGGTGGCCGTGCCGCGGTCGGCCGCATCGGTCCCGGTCTCGCAACCGGCCAGGGCCACGAGGGACAGAGTGGCTGCGAGCGTCGCGAGGGCGAACGGTGCGGCAGTTGCCCGCGTGCCGCGGGGGATCGTCCGGGCACGGACGGTGGCGATGCCCTTCGCCCCCGGCCTCATGGCCGGCTCATTTCCAGCACCACACGGTCCATGGCTTCGCGGACCTGGGCGGCGGGGAGATTCCCGGTGTTCGTCAGGATGCTGAAGATGACCTCGGAACCGTCGTCCCGGACCAGGTAGCCCGAGAGCGCATTCACATGGCTGATGGAGCCGGTCTTGGCGTGGAGGCGCCCCGAAAGCGGTGTCAGCCGCGTGCGAAGGGTCGAATCGGTGAGACCCGGCTCGGCCTGGGCGGCGCGGTACGCGTGGTACCACGGGCGGTCGCGGGCCGCGTCGAGAATGCGCACGAGGGCCCGGGGCGAGATCAGGTTGTAGGCCGAAAGCCCCGAGCCGTCACGCCAATGGAGCTCCACCGGGTCGATCCCGAGCTCCTCCACCAGGAAGTCGGTGAGCACCTCGAAGCCCGCCTCCCAGCTCCCCTTCGGCCCGAGCTCGGCCCCCAGGGTGCGGACGAGCTGCTCGGTCATCCAGTTCTGCGAGGGCTCCATGATGGCCCGCACCACCTCGGAGAGGGGCGGGGAGACGAGCCCCGCAACCCGTTCGGCCTCGGGACACCGGTCCACCCGGCCCGCGGCGCAGCCCCCGAGAAGGGGCTCGTCGGCCTCCCACGCAATGTGCACCCCGCCCCGCACCTCGATCCCGGCGCCGGCGAGCGCCCGTTCGAGCGCCGCCACCGACTGGCGGACCGGGTCGCGGATGGCGTGCACGCGGCTGATGCGGGCGGCGGGCGGGATCTCGCCCTCGACCACCCAGCGCCGCGACTCGGGACGGTAGTCCACCCGGACATCGGCCGTGGTCCCGTGGGGACCCGTCACGACCCGGTTCTCGACGAAGTCGCTCCAGCCCAGGGGGCGCCACGAGACCCGGGTCGGCTCACCCGGCGCGCCTCCGGCCACGACCTCGAACTCGATCTCGCCGGCCCCCACCGAGAAGGCGCCCCCGGTGGCGGCGAAGCGCGATTGGAGGTTTCCGACCATCCAGGCCGACGGCACCGAGGCCGAGTCCCAGGCGGCCACGTCCACGACCACGCGCCCGTCGACGCGGCGGACCCCGGCCGCGGCCAGGTTTCCGGCCAGCGCCGCCAGGGCACGCTCCGCCGAGGGGTGGAAGGGCGCCCCAAGGGTGGGATCACCCCCGGCGGCCAGGACCAGGTCGCCGGCCAGCGTGCCGTCGACCCCGGGGCGGGCGCCGGTCCGGGTCCAGAAGGCGGTGTCCCAGCGGTACTCGGGGCCCAGGAGCGCCATGGCCCCGAAGGTGACCGGAATCTTCATGTTCGAAGCCGGCACGAAGGGGAGCTGGGCGTTCCGGGCGTAGAGGGTGTCGCCCGTGGCGGGGTCGTAGACGAGGATTCCCCAGTGCACCCGGTCGAGGGGCGACGCCGCGGTGACCTGCTCGACGCGGGCCGGAAGGGCGAGGCGGGTGGCCGAGGCCCCCATGTCGCCCCCGCGGAGGTCGGCGCCCCCGGCGGGCGGTGCCACCTGGGCCGTCGCGGCCATGGGGCCTGCCAGGGCGAGGAGGAGGCCGGCGGCGGCCGAAGGGCAGGCCGCGCGGGCGAATCCGCTCGGCCGCACCCCGCGAAGCGCGCTCATGGGGTGCCCCCGGCTCCGGATGCG
>JBJHBX010000448.1:0-3093 GCA_050485725.1 Gemmatimonadales bacterium
GGTGCGTGGGCGAGGCGGTGGCATGGGCGGAGGCATGAACGGCCATGGCCACTGACGCCCGTGGTCCGGCCACCCTCGCCGGGGTCGTGACCCTTGGCGTGCTCGTCCTGGCGGTGACCTCGCCCGGGAGCGACGACCTGCCCGACTGGGCCCACGAGGCCGCTTCGCCGCAGGCGTCGGCCACGGCGCCTGCAGGGCCCACCGCGTCGGCCGGCGGGGGGCCCGGAGACGGCGCCGGCCCCGCCGCCGGGGTGTCCGCGCCCGTGGCTGGCCAGGAGCTCCGGGTGGGCCCCGCCGGGGACTACCGGACCCTCCGCGAGGCCGTCGAGGCCGCATCCCCCCATGCCGTGATCCGGGTGGCACCGGGCACCTACCGGGAGTTCCCCCTCTCCATCGACCGGCCGCTGACGCTGATCGGCGACGGCTGGCCCGTCCTGGACGGCGAGGGCACCCACTCGATCCTCCTCGTCGACGCCGACTCGGTGCACGTCGAGGGCTTCGAGATCCGGGGCGCCGGAAAGAGCTACACCCAGGACCACGCGGCGATCAAGGTCGAGGAACACGTGGGGTGCCGGATCGTGAACAACCGCCTGGAGGACAACTTCTTCGGGATCTACCTGGCCCGGGCCCGCCACTGCGAGGTCCGGGGCAACCGGATCCGCTCGAACGCCACCCGCGAGGCCGACTCCGGAAACGGCATCCACCTCTGGGACGTGGAACGGGTGCAGGTGCTGGACAACCGCATTTCGGGCCATCGCGACGGGGTCTACCTGGAGTTCGCACGGGAGGTGGTGCTGCGCGGGAACACGAGCGAGGAGAACCTGCGCTACGGGCTCCACTTCATGTTCTCGGACGACTCGTTCTACCAGGACAACGTCTTCCGCCGGAACGGTGCCGGGGTGGCGGTCATGTACACCCGCAACGTGGTCATGAGCGGGAACCGGTTCGAGGACAACTGGGGCCCCGCCGTCTACGGGCTCCTGCTGAAGGATGTCCAGGACTCCCTCGTCGAGGGGAACCTCTTCCGGCGCAACTCGGTGGCGCTCTTCGTCGAGGGCGCGGACCGGGTCACCTTCCGGATGAACCGGGTGGAGCGGAACGGCTGGGCGGTGCGCATCCTCGGAAGCAGCCAGGACAATCACTTCACCGCGAACGACTTCATCGAGAACACCTTCGACGTGACGACGAACGCACGACGGAGCGACAACACCTTCGAGCGGAACTACTGGAGCGCCTACCGCGGCTACGACCTGACAGGCGACGGCTACGGCGACGTGCCCCACCGGCCGGTGCGCCTCTTCTCGTACATCGTCGAGGGGAAACCGGCGGCGCTGATCCTGCTCCGGAGCTTCTTCGTGGACGTGCTCGAAGTGGCCGAGCGGGTTCTTCCCGTGCTGACCCCCGAGACCCTCGTCGACCCCGAACCCCGCATGCGCGAGGTGGCACCATGAACGATGCGCCCCCCCCGGTGATCCGCGTCGAGAAGCTCACGAAGCGCTTTGGCAGGCTTCGGGTCCTCGACGCCCTCGACCTCGAGATCGAAGCGGGGCGGACCACCGCGATCCTGGGCCCGAACGGGGCCGGCAAGACCACGCTGATCAAGAGCATCCTGGGGCTCGTGATTCCCGACTCGGGCAGGATCACGGTGGCCGGCGAGCGCCTCGACGGATCGCCCGAGTACCGGCGCCGGATCGGGTACATGCCCCAGATCGCCCGCTACCCCGAGAACCTGACGGCGCGGGAGATCCTGGCCATGGTCTCGGACCTGCGGGGGAACCCGCCCGGAACCGACGAGACGCTGGTGGACGAGCTGCGCCTGGAGGGTGAGCTGGACAAGCCCTTCCGGACGCTGTCGGGTGGGAATCGCCAGAAGGTGAGCGCGGTGCTCGCCCTGCGCTTCCGGCCCGACATCCTCTTCCTTGACGAACCCACCGCGGGGCTCGACCCGGTGTCGAGCAGCGTGCTGAAGGACCGGCTCCTCCAGGAGCGGGCACGGGGGCGCACCCTCGTGCTCACGTCGCACGTGATGGCCGAGGTGCAGGAGCTCGCCGACACGGTGGTCTACCTGCTCGACGGCCGGATCCACTTCCGCGAATCGGTGGAGAGCCTGATGGGCTCCACCGGCGAGGCTTCACTGGAGCGGGCCATTGCCCGCCGCATCACCGCGAGGGTCGTCGCATGAACGCCCCCGGAACCGGGACCGGCCCACGAGGCGGGTCCGACACGCTGAAGATCACCCGCTACCAGCTTCGCGACGTGCTGCGCAGCCGGTGGATCCTCCTCTACGGCATCTTCTTCCTGCTCCTGACCGACCTCCTCTTCCGCTTCGGCGGATCGGGGGAGCGGGTCATCCTGAGCCTCCTGAACGTGGTGCTGATCGGGATTCCGCTGGTGAGCGTCGTGCTGGGGGCCATGTACATGTACGCGTCGCGGGAGTTCACCGAGCTCCTGCTGGCCCATCCGGTCCGGCGGCGAAGCCTCTTCCTGGGGCTCTTCGCCGGGCTCTCGATTCCGATGTCGGGCGCCTTCGTGCTGGGCACCGCCCTCCCCTACCTGGCGCACGGGGGCGGGGCGGGCGGAGGATGGGTGCCCCTCGCCTTCCTGCTCGGCACGGGGGTGGCGCTGACCCTCGTCTTCGTGACGCTGGCCTTTCTCGTGGCGGTGGCCACCGAGGACCGCATCCGGGGGCTCGGGATCTGCCTGGGAGCCTGGATCGGCTTCGCCGTCGTCTACGACGCGGTGATCCTGATGGCCATCTACCTGCTGGGCGACTTCCCCCTGGAGCGGCCGGTGATCGCGCTCTCGATGCTGAACCCGGTGGACCTGGCGCGGATCCTCCTGCTTCTCGAGTTCGACATCTCGGCGCTGATGGGCTTCACCGGGGCGCTCTTCCGGGACTTCTTCGGGGGAACCGGCGGACGGCTCGCCGCCGTGGCGGCGCTCCTGGCCTGGCTCGCGGTCCCCTTCGCGCTGGGGATGCGGAGCTTCGGGCGGAAGAACTTCTGAGGGGGAGGGGCCGCGGCGAGGTGGGCCCGCTCGATGTGAGCAACCAGGGGGCCCGGTTCGACGGGGGCGGGATCCGGGCTCAGGAGG
>JBJHBX010000449.1:0-3086 GCA_050485725.1 Gemmatimonadales bacterium
GGGATTGGAGGGTGGTTGCGAGCGACCCGGCGTCTCAGCGCAGCGTGCGCGCGAGGTAGGCCTTGAGCCGCTCCCACGCGTCGAGTGCCGGGGCGGCGCGGAGCTCGGGATCCTGGTCCACGTGGAGCCAGAAGCCGTGGTTCACCTCGTCATAGATGTGAAGGTCGTGGGCCACGCCCGCCGCGTCCAGCGCCGCCCGGAAGTTCTCGACCTGCTCGGGGCTCGGGCCGCGGTCCTCGCGTGCGAAGGTGCCCCAGACCTCGTGGGGCAGCCGCGACAGCACCTCGGGGTCGTCCAGGAGCTGCCCGTAGAAGATCGCGGTGGCCTCGTGATGCTCCCCGTCGAGCCCGAACGAGAGCGCCACGCCGCCCCCGAAGCACCATCCCATGGCCCCGATCCGGCCGGTCACGTCGTCGCGGTCGCGGAGGAAGGCCACGGCGGCATCGAGGTTCGCGATCATGGCCTCGGGGTGTTCGCGGGCGGCCGACACGAGGGCCCGGTTCTCGTCGGGGTTCGAGCCGGTCTGCCCCGAGAAGAGGTCCGCGGCGAGCGCCACGTAGCCCTCGGCGGCCAGCGCGTCGGCCACCTGTCGCACCCGGTCCACGAGCCCGTTCCACTCGTGGATCAGGATCACCGCCGGGAAGGGTCCGTCGCCCTCGGGGACTGCCAGGTACCCGGTCGATGCGGCGTTCCCGGGGTCGTAGTTCACCGGCGCACCCTGGAGCGGCGGGGCCTGGCCGAGGAGGGCGGGGGGCAGCTCGCCGGGCGAGGTGGCCGCCATCGTCACGCGTGGCGTGGCTTCAGGGGATGCGGAGCCGGACGCCGCGTGGCCCGCATGGTCTTCGCCCCCGGCGCACCCGCCGAGCAGAAGGAAGAGGCAGGCCGGCAGGCCGGGGGCAGCGGAGCGTGCGAATCCAGGCTTCATGGGAGGGGCCTCCGGGCGGGTGGCGGGCAGAGCGGTCGAAGCGGGCGACGCCCTTTCACCCCGATGGTGCGGGAGGGGTCCGCGGGGCGGGGCGGGGGTTGGCCCGCGTTGCGGGAGGGGTCCGGGGTGCCGGGCGGGGCCGGAGCGACCGGAAGCACCCTCACCCCCCCGTGGGCGTGATGAAAACGAGGTCCTGCGGCGCCGCGTGGGCCTGGATCTCGTCGAGGGGTCCCACCACCGCGATCACGAGCCGGTCCGGGTGCAGGTAGCGGCGCGCGGCCTCGTTCACCTCTTCCAGGGTGAGCGCGAGGAGCGCCTCCACCTGGGCTTCGTCGCCGGCGTAGTAGTTCAGGTAGCCAGGCGACTGGTAGAGATGGCGCCCCAGGAGCGCCTTCTGCGCGAAGCGCTCCACCGTCCGCTGCGGGGTCTCGTACGAGGCGGGAATGAGCCCCGACAGGTACGAGGTCACTGCACCCTCGAACTCGGCCTCGGTCACGCCCTCGTCGCGCATCCGCAGGATTTCGTGCGTCGCGAGGCGGATCCCCTCGGCCAGCGTCTCGGGGTTCCCGCTGAACCGCCAGACGTAGGGGAACGCAACGCCGCCCCCCGGCTCCACGCTCCCGTAGAGCGCCGACGTGATCCCGGTGTCGGTGCGGAGGAGCTCCATCATCCGCGACACGAAGGCCCCACCCGACAGGATGTAGTTCATGACCTCGAGGGCGGCGTGCTCCCGCGGATCGTCCGGGATCCCGGCGAGCCCCGAATGCCCGAGCATGACGTGCCCCTGCCGGGATCCGAACTCCCGGGTCACGACCCGGGCCACGATCCCGGTGCCGGGCGGCGCCATGGTGGCCGGGGCCGGCGTGGCGCCCGGGGTGGGCGCGGGCGCTGTGGCCGGCGCGGCATCCGTGGCCGCGGCGCGGTCGGGGCGAGCCTGCGCCGCCGCCGCGTCGGCACCTCCCGCGATTCCCTCCTCCAGCGCCGCCAGGACCGCGGCCTCGTCGAACCGCCCCGACAGCGCGAAGACCGCCTGCCCGGGGGCGAAGGCGCCCCGGTGGCGGTGGGCGACCTGGTCCGCATCGATCGCCCGGACACCGGCCTCGGTGGCGCGGCGCGCAAGGGGGTGCCCGGCGGGGAAGAGGGCGGCGTGGAAGGTGTGGCGGAGAAGGGCGGGCGCATCGTCCAGGGCCCGCTCCGCCGCCACCGCCATCCGGTCGCGCTCGCGTTCGAGCACGCCTGAGTCGAGGCGGGGCGCTCCCACCAGCGCGCCCAGGATCCGGGCCGCCTCCACGGCGCCCTCGGGTGGGGCCAGCAGGTGGATGCGGGCGTGGTGGGCATCGACCTGGGCCGAGAGGGTGGCGCCGAGCTCGCGGAGGCGCGCCTCGAAGGCCTCGGGGTCGAGATCGGCCGTTCCGCCGCGCGTCAGCGCGCGAAGGGTGAGGTCGGCGAGCCCTTCGGCTCCCTCGGGGTCGTCGAGGGATCCCGGGGCCGACAGCACGGTCATCTGCACGAGGGGAAGGAGCGGGTCGGCAGCGACGAAGGCTTCATGCCCCGAGGCCAGCCATCGCCGGGCGGCGGCGGCCTGGGGAAGGACCGGCGCCTCCCGCGCCGGCATCAGCTCGCTCCAGTCCTCGACGGGGGGCGCGTCGGTGAAGCGCGACGGGCGGTACCCGGCCATCCACGGGGGCGCGAACCAGGGCTGCTCGGCGAGGGCCGCGGAGCGGGGGGCGTCGTCGGGCGGCGTGGGGGCGGGGCGCGCGTCGGCGGCCTGTCGCGGGGCGGCATCGGCACGAAGCGGAATTCGGAGGCGGCCGCGCGGAGGCTCCCAGGCCCAGACGTCGTCGCTCGCCGAAGCCGCGGCGTTCCACCCCGGGTCGTCGGACTCCGGACGCCCCGGAACGACCGCCACCTGGGCATCCCCTGCCGCCTCCCGCCGCAGGATCCCGGTGGTCCGCATCTCGCGGGGGAGGACGTAGGTGCGCACCACCCGGGCCAGGTCGTCGGGGGTCACCTGTCGCCAGAGGGCAGGGAGTGCGTTCAGGTGACGCCAGCCGTGGATCGACTCCATGGCGCCGAGCGTCACCGCACTGGGCCCGACCCGCTCGAGTCCCCGGGCCATGGCGAGGACCATTCCGTCGACCGCCGCCGCCACCCGCATCGG
>JBJHBX010000450.1:0-3079 GCA_050485725.1 Gemmatimonadales bacterium
TGGTTCGCGTTCAGCCCGTAGCGGTGGCGGGTCGCGTAGACCTTCGCCACCGCGATGGACTCCATGAAGCCCACGAGGGCGATCGTGAGCGCCACGGGGAGGAGCGCCCACGCCGCCGCCAGGTCGATGCGTCCGCCTCCCGGGGCGGCGCCGGCCTCGGCGCCTCCACCAAAGGGAAGAACCGGAGAGGGAAGTCCGCCCGGGATCTCGCCCACCACGCGCACACCCACCCCCTCGAGGCCGGCCAGGGCCACGAGTGGTGTCGCGATGGCCACGAGGATCAGCGCACCGGGAAGGGTGCGCTTCCATCGCCTGAGCCCCACGAGGAGCGCAATGGCGCCCAGGCCGATGGCCAGGGTCGGAAGGTGCGTCTCGCGCCAGGCCGCGATCGCGGCGAAGAGGACCTGGTGTAGCTGGTTCGACGACGGGAGGTCGACCCCCAGCAGGTGCCTGAGCTGGCTCGCGCCGATGATGAGCGCCGCGGCGCTCGTGAAGCCGGCCAGGACCGGGTGCGACAGGAAGTTCGTCAGGAACCCGAAGCGGAGAAGCCCCATCCCGAGCTGGATCACCCCCACCATCAGCGCGAGGAGGAGGGCGAGCGCGATGTAGCGCTCCGGGTCTCCGGCGGCGAGCGGGGCGACCCCGGCCGCCACGAGAAGCGACACGATGGCCACCGGGCCCACGGCCAGCTGCCGCGAACTCCCGAAGAGCCCGTAGATCACGAGCGGCACCAGGGAGGCGTAGAGCCCGTAGATCGGGGGCATCCCCGCGATGAGGGCGTACGCCATCCCCTGCGGGATCAGCATGACGCCCACCGTCAGCCCGGCGGAGAGGTCCGACCGGAAGGCGCTCCGGTCGTACCCCTCCACCTGGGCAGCCAGCGGGAGGATGCGGGCGAGGGCGTTCATCGAGCCGTCGGTTCGAGGCGTCAGGCCGTGGCCGTTGCGGCCTCGGCCGAGACGACCTCACCCACCTCGTGGTAGCGCTCGAAGGGCCCGTTCACGTAGGCCACGTCGAATCCCTCGCGGACAAGGAAGGCTGCTGCTGCTGCGGATCGGCCGCCCGAAACGCAGTGGACAAGGAGCTTTCGGTTCCGGGGAATGCGCCCCGCTTCCCGGACGTACGAGGGGAGCCGGGTGTACGAGGCCTGGATCGAACCGGGGATGTGGGCGGCCTCGTGCTCGGCGGCGAACCGGACGTCGAGGACCACCGTGTCCGGGTCGTCCTTCCGCTTCGCCACGTCGGCGAAGCTGATCTCCTCGATCGAGGCGGAGGCGCCGCCGCGGTCGAAGTAGCGGGTGAGCGTCTCGGCGGTGGCGAACCCCACGATGTTGTCGTAGCCGATCCGCACCAGGTCCCGGACCGCCTCCTCGACACCGGACTCGTCGACGATCAGCACGATGGCCCGGGTCTCGTCCTCGATCAGCGAGCCGACGGCCGTGTTGAAGCTCTTGTTCAGGGGGGTGTGGAGGGCCCCCGGAACATGCTTCGCCATGAAGCCCGAACGGTCGATCCGGGTATCGAGGATCAGCGCATCGCCCTTCGCCACGGTCTGCTCGAGCTCGACGACGGTGAGCTTGCGCGGGGTCGGCAGGGCCCCGAGCATCGGCACGCCGCGGTTGTTGTCGCGCTTCATTCGCGCGAAGTAGGTCTGGGGCTCGGGCTGCCCGGCCAGGATGGCGTCCACGAAGGCGTCCTCGCCCATCGATGCCACCGAAAGCGACGCGTTGTAGAGCTTTTCGTAGCCCACGGTGGTCTGTGGCACCGCGCCCAGCGCCTTGCCGCAGGTGGAGCCGGCCCCGTGGGCCGGCCACACCTGGGCGTAGTCCGGAAGCGCCTGGAACCGGGGCAGCGAGGCGAAGAGCTGCCGGGCCGAGGGCTCCTGGACTCCGTGCATGCCGGCCGCCTGCTCGAGGAGGTCGGGACGACCGAGGTCGCCCACGAAGACGAAGTCGCCGGTGGCGATCCCGATGGGGGTCGACGCTCCGCCGCCGCGGTCGATCAGCACGTAGCTGAGGTGCTCCGGGGTGTGCCCGGGAGTGTGCACGGCCTGCACCTCGATGCCACCGACGTGGAAGACGTCGCCGTGCTTCAGGAAGGTGGCGTCGTAGCGCCCGTCGCGGGCCCAGTCGGAGGCCCATTCCTCGCCGCCCTCGTCCGAGAGGTAGACCTTCGTGCCGAAGCGCTCGGCGAACTCGCGGGCGCCCGACAGGAAGTCGGCGTGGATGTGGGTTTCGGCAACGGCGGTGATGCGGAGCCCCTCGGCTTCGGCGGCCTCGACGTAGCGGTCGATGTCCCGCTCGGGGTCGATGATCAGCGCCTCGCCCGACTTCTGGCAGCCGACGAGGTACGCGTACTGGGCGAGCTTCGGGTCGAAATACTGGCGGAATAGCATGGTCCGTTCTCTCGTTCGAGGGGTGGTCCGGCTCGGTGCGCCCGGCCCGGGCTCAGTGCGGAAGGTGGTCGCGCAGGGCCGCGTAGGCCCAGGTGCCGGCGAGGGCCGACGCAAGCCCCAGCAGCATGATCGAGACGCCCCCGCCGAGGAGGGCGAACATGGGCCCGGGGCAGGCACCGATCAGCGCCCATCCGAGGCCGAACAGGGTCCCGCCGATCCAGTAGCGGGCCCCGGGGATCCGGCTGTCCCCCCAGGCCTTGGGCTGGAGGCGGATGGGGGTGCCGTCGAGGGCCTTGAGCTCCATGCGCTTGATCACCTGCACCGAGAGCGCCGCCACCGCGACGGCCGTGCCGATGATCCCGTACATGTGGAAGCTCTGGAAGCGGAACATTTCCTGGATGCGGTACCAGGACGCCACCTCGCTCATCACGAAGAGGACACCGAGAAAGGCGCCGATGGCGAAGTAGGCCAGCATGGCGCCGGGCCGCGTGCCGGACTCGCCGCCGTCGGCGCCCGCGCCGCGGTCCACCTGCGGGGTGTCGAGGCACTCGAAGTCGGGGATTTCCTTCGTCTGGTTCGTCATGGCACGTGTCTCCCGCATCACCCGAGAAGAAGGGGAAGCAGGATGAAGGTCACGAGGAGGCCACCGGCGAAGAAGCCGAGGACCGCCACGAGCGAGGGGAG
>JBJHBX010000451.1:0-3076 GCA_050485725.1 Gemmatimonadales bacterium
GTAAAGCCGCCCCCCGGCCCCGGCGAGCCCCTCGGCATGCAGGCCCGGCGCGGGAACGTCGTACAGGTGGCGTCCGTCGAGGTCCCAGGCCGTCACGCGAAGGTTCGGGGGGTCGAGGATCGCCACCGTCCCGTCGCCGGGGAAGGCCACCCCGTTCCCCCCGCGGAGCTCTCCTGGACCGGCGCCGCGCCGGCCGAGCGAGCGCACGACGGCAGCCCCCGCCCCCGGGCCCTCGGCCGGCGTCACCAGGTGCAGCCGGTTCTCGAGGCGGTCGTGGAGGGCCAGGCGCCCGTCCAGGTCGACGTCGTAGTGCTCGAGCTCGCCGAAGTCGAGGATCCCCTCGGAGCTCCAGGCGACCTCGAGGCCGGGTAGCCCGCCCGGGGGCAGGCCTGGAGCCGAACCCGCCGCGCCGCCCCCCTCCTCCCCCCCGCATCCCCCGAAGGAAGACACGAGGAGGAGAAGGACGGGGCCCTTCGCGGCGCCCCGCGGCGTCAGTCTTCCTCCTCGACGCACTGCACGCCGTGGCAGTTGCAGAAGGCGATCAGCGCGTGGGACCGACAGATCAGGTCGAAGGTGTCATCGCCGGCCTGCTCGTGGGACCGGCAGTAGCTCTGGACCGCGCTCAGGATCGAGATGCAGTCGAAGCCCGCCGCCTCGGCGGGCTCGGCCCCCCCGGGCAGGAGGAGCGCCAGCGCCAGCACCGGCACGAGGAAGAGGGTACGCAGGAGATGCACGGGACGAAGCATGGGAGCCTCCGGAGGAAGGGGGTTGGGTGAACTGCGCGCATCCAACCTCTCCTGGACCGGAGGGCCGAAACATGGCGGGAGGGGACGACCTCTCGCCGCCCCCTCCCGCAGCCCCGCACCGTTCTCTCTCGGGCCCCGCTCGGCCCCGCCCCCGGGCCCTGTGCCCTCAGCCCCTCGCGATCACCCCATGCCGAAGAAGTCGAGGATCACGCCCCAGGTCTCGCCGAGCTGGAACCAGACCACCACCGCGATCACCGGGGGAAGGAGCCACTTCACGAGGAGGATCACCGCCGGCACCGCGCCCGAGAAGCGGGGGCCCGCGCCGCGCATCATCTCCGCCGCGGGGTCCTTCATGACCCAGCCCACGAAGATCGAGGTCAGGAGCGCACCCACCGCCAGGAGCAGCTCGCCCGCGATCTGGTCCACGAGCCCGAGCACGTCGAGGCTCCAGGCCGAGAGAAGGCCGAAGAGGGCGATCAGGATCCCCATGGCCACCGCAGCGTTCCTTCGCGAGGCCCCGAGCTCATCGATGATCGACGAGGTGACCACCTCGAGGAGCGAGATCGCCGAGGTCACCGCCCCCACCGCGAGCGCCACGAAGAAGAGCACCCCCACGATGCGCCCGACCCCCCCCATGGCCTCGAAGGCCCCGGGAAGCGCAATGAAGAGGGCCCCCACCGTGCTCTCGCCCACCGAGTCCTGGAGCCCCAGCGCGAAGATGACCGGGAAGACCACGAGCCCCGCGGTGAACGCCACCGCGAAGTCGGCAAACGAGATCGTGACCGCCTGCTCGTTCAGGTCCTCGTCCCTCGCCAGGTACGACGCGAAGGTGAGCATGGCCCCCATGCCCAGCGAGAGCGAGAAGAAGGCCTGGCTCGCCGCGGACCCGATCACGCTGGGGTTCATGAGCTCGGCCAGGTCGGGGGTCAGGTAGTACGCGTAGCCGGCGCCCGCCCCGGGGAGGGTCGCGGCCCACACCGCGAGCCCCAGCACGATCAGGAAGAGGGTCGGCATCAGGATCATGGCCGCCCGCTCGATTCCCTTCTGCACCCCCACCATGACGATCCCGATGGTCATGGCCATGAAGAGCAGGTGCCAGCCCATGGCCGCCGGCCCCGACGCGATCTCGCCGAAGTGGGCACCGGGCTCGCCGGGGAAACCGGTCATCGCCGACTCCACCGCAAAGCGCAGCGTCCATCCCGCAATGACCGAGTAGTAGGAGAGGATCAGGAAGCCCACGAGCACGAAGAGCGCGCCCAGGAGCGCCCACCCCCGCCCGCCGAGTTCCCGGAGGGCTCCCACCGGCGACAGGTGCGTCTTCCGCCCCACCACGAGCTCCGAGAGCATCAGCGGAATGCCCAGCAGGAGCACCATGACGATGTAGAGCAGGACGAAGGCCGCGCCGCCTCCCTCCGCCGCCACGTACGAGAAGCGCCACATGTTGCCGAGCCCCACGGCGCTTCCCACCGCCGCGAGCACGAAGCCCCACCTGGAGCCGAAGAGTTCACGCGCGGGTGTGCCGCCGGATCCGGTCGCCATCGGGACGCTGCTCCCTTCAAGGGTGCCGAGTGGTGCCCCCGCTTCGGGTGCGGCCGAGGTCGGGGGGGAAAAGCCCCGGCAATAGAGGGATCGGCGGATGCGGCGTCAAGAAGTCCCAACCCTTGAACGCCGGGCGCGACCCTTCCAGACTCGACGGGTCATGCCACCTCCCGCCGCCCTCCTCGTCTTCGCGATCCTCGCCGCGACGATCCTCCTCTTCGTGAGCGAGAAGCTGCGGCTCGACGTGGTGGCGATGATGGCGCTCCTGGCGCTGACGCTGACCGGGATCCTGGCGCCGGAGGAGGCGCTCGCGGGCTTCGCGGACCCGGTGGTGCTCATGATCGCGGGGCTCTTCGTGGTGGGCGACGGCCTCTTCCAGACCGGGGTGGCCCGGGCCATGGGGCGCCTCCCGGCGAAGCTCGCCGGCGACTCGGAGGTCCGACTCCTCGTGGTCATCATGCTCCTGGTGGCGCTCCTGTCGGGGGTCATGAGTTCGACGGGGACGGTGGCGGTCATGCTCCCGGTGGTCATGGGGCTCGCCTGGGGGCGGAACCTGTCGCCCTCGAAGCTGCTGATTCCGCTCTCGGTGGCCTCGCTCCTGGGGGGAATGCTGACCCTCATCGGCACGGCGCCGAACATCGTCGTGAGCCAGCACCTGGAATCGCTGGGGCGCGAGGGCTTCGGCATGTTCGCCTTCACCCCGGTGGGGCTCGCCATGGTGGCGGCGGGGGTGACCTTCATGGCGCTCGTGGGGCGTCGATTCCTTCCCGACCGCCCGAGCCCGGCCCTGT
>JBJHBX010000452.1:0-3075 GCA_050485725.1 Gemmatimonadales bacterium
GGTGGATCGGGTCAACCGTGGCGAAATCCCCTTCAACGAGCCGGGACTCGCAGACGCCATCGCCGACGCCCACGCCCGGGGCCGGCTCGAGGCCACCACGGAGATTTCCCGGGTCTCGGAGTGCGATGTCGTGCTCCTCTGCGTGGGGACACCCCTGGGCGACGGGATCGAACCCGACACCACGCAGGTCCGCGAGGCGAGCCGCGCCATGGCCCCCTACCTGAGGGGCGGACAGCTCGTCATCCTGAAGAGCACCGCGCCACCCGGCACCACGGAAGACATCGTTCGCCCCGAACTCGCGCGCCACCTGCACGTCGAAGGTGCGCCATTGGAAACCCCCGATGACCCGGGCAAAGGGGACCCGGTGCTCCTGGCCTTCTGCCCGGAGCGGCTGGCCGAGGGCTCGGCGCTCGCGGAGCTCCGCTCGATCCCGGTCGTGGTGGGGGGGGTCGGCCCCCGGAGTCGCGATGCGGCCATGGCCTTCTGGCACGATGCCCTGGGTGTCGACACCGTGCCCGTGAGCTCGGCGCGCGCGGCCGAAATGGTCAAGCTCGCCGACAACCAGTGGATCGACCTGAACATCGCGCTCGCCAACGAGCTCGCCCTCCTCAGCGAGCGCGTCGGCGTCGACGTCCTCGAGGTGATCCGTGCCGCGAACTCCCTGCCGAAGGGGGAGCATCACGTGAACATCCTGACGCCGAGCATGGGCGTCGGTGGCTCCTGCCTGACGAAGGATCCCTGGTTTCTCGCCCACATGGCGGCCGAGCGGGGCGTCACCCTGCGCCTCCCCGAGGCGGGAAGGCGGGTGAACGACGGCATGCCCGGCCACGCGGTCGGTCGCATCCGTGAAGGGCTTGCCCGACGCGGCAGGGCGCTCGGGGATTCCCGGGTCGCGGTCCTCGGGCTGGCCTTCAAGAGCAACACCGGTGACTGCAGGTCGAGCCCCGTGGCCCCGGCGCTGGAGGCGCTCCTCGCCGCCGGCGCCCAGGTCACGCTCCACGATCCCCTGGTCTCGGCCGAAGATGCGGAGGAGGTGACACGGCTCCCCCTCGAGGCCGACTGGGAGGCGGCGGTCCGGGGGGCCGACTGCGTGGCCTTCTTCACCGGCCACGACCTCTTCCGCGCCCTCCCGCTGGAGCGCCTCGCCGAGCTCGCGCCCGGGGCCCTCGTCATGGACGGGCGAATGTACTTCTCCGCTGGGGCGATCGAGCGGATCACCTCGCTGGGTCTCGGATACACGGGAATCGGCCGATGACCCGTGTTCTCGTGACCGGGGGGGCCGGCTTCATCGGGAGTCACCTGGTGGACCGGCTCCTGGTCGACGGGGCCGAAGTCACCGTCCTCGACCGCCGCCCCGCCCCGGAAGCGCGCAACCTCTCGAGCGCCCTGGGACGGATCCGCTACCTCGAGGGGGACATTCGCGACCCCGACGCGGTGCGGCGTGCCTTCGAACCCCGCCCGGAGCTGGTCTACCACATGGCGTCCATCGTGGGCGTGGGGCTGTACGTGGAGGACCCCCTGGCGGTGGTGGACATCGTGGTGGGAGGAACTCGTTCCGTTCTCCGCGAGGCGGAACGCACCGGCTCGCGCCTCGTGCTGGCCAGCACGAGCGAGGTCTTCGGGCGGAACCCCGCGGTCCCCTGGTCCGAGGATGCGGACCGGGTGCTCGGGAGCACCGCCGTCGACCGCTGGAGCTACGGCTCCTCGAAGGCGGTCGCCGAGCACATGGTCTTCGCCATGGCGCGCGCAGGCATGGACGCCTCGATCGTGCGTTTCTTCAACGCCTACGGACCCCGGCAGTCTCCGATCTTCGTGGTCAGCCAGTCGATCCGGAAGGTGCTCCGGGGCGAGCGACCACTGGTCTACGACGATGGCCGCCAGACCCGCTGCTTCACCTGGGTCGCCGACGCCGTCGAGGGGATCCTGGCCGCGGGGACGCATCCGGCGGCGGTGGGCCAAGCCTTCAACCTGGGAAACCCCGTCGAGACCACGATGCGGGAGGTGGTGGAGCGGATCATCGAGCTCTCGGGCACCGGGCTCGAGCCCGAGACCTTCCACACCCCCACCGAGTACGGCGACCGCTACGAGGACGTTCCCAGGCGCATCCCGGGCGTGGAGAAGGCCCGCGAGGTGCTGGGCTGGGTCGCCGGCACCACGCTCGACGAGGGGCTCTCCGCAACGCTGGCATGGGCCCGGGAGAACCCCTGGTGGTGGAACGACGACCTTTCGTAGGGGAAACCCGTCATTCCCACTCGATCGTGGCCGGGGGCTTCGACGAAACGTCGTACGTCACGCGGTTCACCCCCTTCACCTCGTTGATGATCCGGGTCGAGATGCGCCCCAGCACCTCGTGGGGGAAGGGGTACCAGTCCGCGGTCATCCCGTCGCGCGAGGTCACCGCCCTCAGCGCCACCACGTTCTCGTAGGTGCGGCTGTCGCCCATGACCCCCACCGAGTGCACCGGGAGGAGCACCGCGAAGGCCTGCCAGATCTCGTCGTAGAGCCCGGCGGTCCGGATCTCCTCCAGGTAGATCGCGTCGGCCTCCCGCAGCACCGCCAGCCGCGCCTCCGTGACCTCCCCCAGCACCCGGATCCCGAGCCCCGGCCCCGGGAAGGGGTGCCGCCCCACGAACTCCTCCGGCAGTCCCAGCTCCCGGCCCACGTTCCGGACCTCGTCCTTGAACAGCTCGCGGAGCGGCTCGATCAGCTCGAAGGGCATGTCTTCCGGGAGCCCACCCACGTTGTGATGCGTCTTGATCGTCACCGAGGGGCCGCCGGTGGAGACGGACTCGATGACGTCAGGGTAGAGGGTGCCCTGCACCAGGAACTTCGCGTCGGTACCTTCCTCCCGCGCCGTCCGCTCGAAGACCCGTATGAAGGTGTTTCCGATGGCCTTCCGCTTCGCCTCGGGCTCGGTCACCCCCGCCAGCGCCGACAGGAACTCATGCCGCGCGTCGACCACGACGAGGCGGATCCCCATGTGCCGGCGGAAGGTGCGCTCGACGCTCTCGCGCTCGTTCTTCCGGAGCAGACCGTTGTCCACGAAGATGCAGGTCAGGCGATCCCCCACCGCCC
>JBJHBX010000453.1:0-3061 GCA_050485725.1 Gemmatimonadales bacterium
GGTCCGGGCCGCGTCGCCGATCGTGCGGGCCTCGTCGGGCGTCCGGGCCCGGGGGGTGCCGGGCACCAGCACCACGCCGACCCACGAAGCCCCCAGCGAGGCCGCCCGGGCGGCATCCTCCGGGCGAACCAGGCCGCAGATCTTGACCGGGGGTCCGGAGGCCGCCTCGGTCACGGGTTCCGGCCCCGCCCGGAGGGGCGGTGACGCGAGAGCTCGGCGGCCGCCCGGGTCGCATCCCCCGAGCGAACGAGCGCCTCGCCCACCAGCACGGCGTCGACCCCCGCGGCCGCGAGCCGGGCCACGTCTTCCGAGCTCCGGATGCCGCTTTCGGAGACCAGGGTGACCGTGTCGGGGATTCGCGGCAGCAGCTCGAAGGTCACGTCGAGGGCGGTCCGGAAGGTCGACAGGTCGCGGTTGTTGATCCCGACGATGTCGGCCCCCGACGCCAGTGCGCGGTCGACCTCGGCCGCGTCGTGGGCCTCGACGAGGACCCCCATGCCGAGGCCCTCCGCCTCCTCGCGGAGCTCGCGGAGGGCCGCGTCGTCCAGGATCCGGACGATCAGCAGGACGCCGTCGGCGCCGTGGGCCCGGGCCTCGTGCAGGTGCAGCGGGTCGAGGGTGAAGTCCTTGCGCAGGCAGGGAAGCGCCACCTGCGCCCGGACCGCCTCGAGATCGGCCAGGCTTCCCCCGAAGTGCGGGCCGTCGGTGAGGACCGAGATCGCGGCGGCGCCCCCGGCCTCGTAGCGGGATGCGAGGGTGGCCGGGTCCAGCGCCGGATCGATGTCGCCGGCCCCGGGAGAGCGGCGCTTCACCTCGGCGATCAGCGAGACGCGCGAGGGGTCGGCCAGGACCCGGGCGAAGGGGCGGGCCGGGGGCGCGTCGCGGGCGCGGTCGCGCAGTTCGGCGGCGCGCGGGGCCAGGGCATCGAGCTCCGCCCGCTTCGTGGCGACGATGCGATCCAGGACGTGCACGGGGGCGGCCGGGGAGGGGGTCAACGCGATTCTCGGGGAGACGGTGGGACGGACAGGGACGCCGGGACCCGTCCAACAATAGGAAACATCTTGCGCTTCGGGCAACCTTCGGGTATCGTGTTTCGGGACCTCTTCGGTTCCCCGCCCGCGTATCGCCGAAGGCGGTGCACGCGGTGCCCAGATCCCGGACGCGCCATGCGGCGCCACGGCCCCCGGAGGCACGATGCCCCTCACGCGCCGACAGAAGCAGATCCTCGATCACATCGGGGCCTACATCGACGAGCAGGGTTACGCGCCCAGCTTCGAGGAGATCGCGGACGCCTTCGGCTACGCCTCGCTCGCCACGGTGCACGAGCACCTGAGCAATCTGGAGCGAAAGGGATACATCCGGAAGGCGTACAACGAGAGCCGCTCCATCGAGCTGGTGCAGGGAGATGCGGTGCCGGGCGCGGTGGAGCTCCCCCTTCTGGGCGAGGTCGCCGCCGGGCTCCCCATCGAGGCCATCGAACACCGCGAGACCGTCCTCGTCCCCCCGGACCTCCTCCGGAAGCAGGGCGAGAACTACGTGCTCCGCGTGGTCGGCGACTCGATGATCGACGAGCAGATCCGGGACGGCGACTACATCATCGTCAACAGCCGCCCGACGGCCGAGAACGGTGAAATGGTCGTGGCGCTGGTCGGCGGCGAGGCCGCAACGGTCAAGAAGCTCTACCGCGAGGCAGACGGCCGGATCCGGCTCCAGCCCGCCAACCCGACCATGCAGCCCATGTACCACGACGCCGACGAGATCCAGATCCAGGGGATCGTCGTGGGCGTCATCCGGAAGTACTGATGCGGATCCCCTTCCTGGCCGGGCGCGGTTCCGGCCCCGACGACGATCCCGAGCGGAAGAAGCTCCTGGTGGCCGAGGGGAGGGTGCCGCGCCCCTTTCCCGGGCCCTGGACGCTCCGGGCCCTCGTGCGGGGCGACAACCCGGCGGCAGCGGTGTCCGAAGCCGCCGCAGCGGGGAACGAAGAGGCCCCGGAGCAGGGCTCCGGCCCCGATCAGCCCTGACGCGAAGCGGTCCTGAGCGCCTCGAGCCGGTCCCGGGCGCGGCCCGCTTCCACCGCCTCGGCCGCCCGGACCACGCCCTCGCGAAGGTCCTCGACGACTCCCGCCACGAGGAGCGCTGCGGCGGCGTTCATCAGCGTCACTGTCAGGGCGCCCCCCCGATCCCGCCCCTCGAGAAGGTCGAGGACCCGGGCCGCGTTTTCCTCCGGCGAGCCGCCACCGATCTCGGCTTCGGTGGCAGTGGCAAGCCCCAGCTCCTCGGGGGTGACGCGGTAGTGGCGGACCTCGCCCCCGACGAGCTCCGCGACCCGGGTGGGCCCCAGTGCGCTCACCTCGTCCAGCCCTGCCTCGCCATGGACGACCAGCGCTCGCTCGTGTCCCAGCGCCTGGAGCGCCTCGACCACCAGCGGCACGAGCGTCGGATCCGAAACGCCCACCACCTGCCTCTTCACCCCCGCGGGGTTCGTCAGGGGCCCGAGCAGGTTCATGATCGTCGGCACGCCGAGCTCCCGGCGGACCGGCCCCACGTGGCGCATGGCGGGGTGCAGGAGGGGCGCGAACATGAAGACGATCCCCGTCTCCGCCAGGACCCGGGCCATGGCGTCCGGGGTCAGCTCGATCGTGACCCCAAGCGCCTCCAGGACATCGGCGCTCCCGCTTCGCGAGGTGAAGGAGCGGTTTCCGTGCTTCGCCACCGCCACCCCGGCGTCGGCCCCGGCTCCGGCGGCCACCAGCGCCGCGGCGGTGCTGATGTTGAAGGTGGTGATCCCCCCGCCCCCGGTGCCGCAGGTGTCCACGAGGATCGCCCCCTCGGGGGCCGCTACCGGAACCATGGCGGACCGGAGCGCACGCACCCCGCCGGCCACCTCGGACGGCGCGTGCCCCTTCACGCGGAGGCCGACCAGGAGGGCGGCCACCTGGACCGGGGTGGCGTTCCCCGACATCAGGTGTCGGAAGGCGGTCTCGGCCTGGGCTTCCGAGAGGTCGTGGCCGCCGGCGACGCGGGCGACGAGTTCGGCGAGTTCCGGGGAGGGGTTCGT
>JBJHBX010000454.1:0-3058 GCA_050485725.1 Gemmatimonadales bacterium
CCGTACACCATGGCGAGGCCCAGTCCCGTTCCCTTTCCCCGTCCCTTGGTGGTGAAGAAGGGCTCGAACACGCGTCGGGCGACCTCCTCCGCCATGCCGACCCCCGTGTCGGTCACCGCGAGCACCACCCAGCGGCCCGGCGAGAGCCCGGGAAAGGCGGAGGCCTCTGCCTCGTCCACCACCTCCTCGAAGGTGGAGAAGGTCAGCGTGCCGCCCTCGGGCATCGCGTCGCGGGCATTCACGGCGAGGTTCAGGAGGACCTGTTCCATCCGGTGCGGATCCACGCGCACCGGGGGCAGGTCGCGACCCGGGTCGTGCACGACCTGGACCTGCTCGCCGATGGCGCGGCCCAGGAGCTCGATCGAGGTCGCGATCAGGGCGTCGAGCTGCAGCGTCCTCGGCATCAGCACCTGCTCGCGGCTGAAGGCCAGGAGCTGCGCGGTGAGGGCGGCGGCCCGATCGGAGGCCCTTCGGGCCAGCTCGAGCTCCCGGGCCGTTGGCCCCGCGGGCAGCTCCATCAGCGCGAGATCGAGCTGCGACCGGATCACCGTGAGGACGTTGTTGAAATCGTGGGCGATGCCCCCGGCGAGCTGACCCACGGACTCCATCTTCTGCATCTGCAGCATGCGGTGCTCGAGGATCCGTCGCTCCGAGACGTCCCGGATCACGCTGACGGCCCCCGAGGCGTGACTCCGGTGCGGATCGAGCGGGGTCACCGTCTGCTCCGCCTCGAAGGTGGACCCGTCCCTTCGCCTGAGGGTGTAGCTCCCGCGGAAGGCACCCTGCCGCTCAATCGCGGCCCGGCTCTCCTCGCCGAACCGGAGGAAGCTCTCCCGATCCACGTGCAGGCGCTCGGTACTCCCCCCAACCAGCTCGTGGGCCTCGTAGCCGAAGATCCGTTCAGCCGCCGGGTTCACGTAGCTGATTCCCCGGGCCGCGTGCGACGAGTCCACGACCACGATTGCTTCCTCAAGGCTCGAGAAGGCCTGCATCAGGACGCGCTCCAGCGACTCCCTGGCCACCGACTCCCCGACGAGGCGCGCAAGGCTGCGAAGCACGTCGTGCTCCTCGGCCAGGAAGGGGGTACCGCGATCTTCGTCCCGGGCACCGGTGAAGGCCACGTCGATCCGACCCCGTCGCCCGGCGGCCGCCGCAACATCCGAAGACATCATCCAGGGTGTCTCGCGAAACCCGTCCGTCTGCACCGCGATCTCGCCCAGGACCAGCCGCGCCTCGGTACACGCAGGGTCGGACCATCCGGCGGGGATCACGTCGACGATGGCCTGGAGCCGGTCCTCGAGAGCACGCCCGGGGTCGTTCAGGATCTCTCCGGCACGCGTCAGCGTCCGGAGCTCCTTGACCCGTTCGCGCAGGGCGAACTCCGTGGCCGTCATCTCCGAGAACACCCAGGTCACCCCGGTGGCGCGTCCCTCCGAGTCGCGAACCCGGGTGATGGAGGCGAGAACCGGAACCGTCGATCCGTCGCGCCGGCGGGCCTGGAATTCCCCGCTCCAGACGCCCTCCTCCTGGATCGCTTCAAGGATCCGCGCCGCCGCGGCGGCGTCGATCTCTCGGGTCACGAGCTCGATGGCCGAACGGCCCAGCGCCTCCTCCGGGCTCCATCCGTGGAGCCGTTCGGCGGCGGGGTTCCAGTACGTGACGCGGCCCTCGAGGTCCGTGGCGATCACCGCCTGCCCGACCGCCTCGAGGAGACCGGCCTGCATGCGGATCAGCCGCTCGCCCGCCTCCTTCTCCGTCACATCCCGCGAGCTGACGATGATGCCGGCCACGTCGGGGTCGTCGGAGCGGTTCTCCGCCATCGTCTCCAGCACGCGCCAGCTTCCGTTCGCATGCGCGAGCCGGTGACGCAGCTCAACGCGCCGTCCCGGCCCCGTCGAGAGCTGCTCGAGACGGTCCCGAACCCGATCGACATCGTCCGGGTGGACCCGTGCCAGCAGGTCGGTGCCGGCGAGTCGCGCGGGGTCGTGGCCAAGGACGCGAAAGACGGCATCACTCACGAAGAGGATGCGCCCCGTCCGGGGTTCGAGCACGGCGAGGATTTCGCTCGCGTTGGCGATCAGGGCGCGAGCGCGCGCATCGGCGCGGCGGCGCCGGCGGGACTCGACCGCGTACTGGATGGACCGGGCCAGCAGCTCGGGGGAAAGCCCCTTCCCCGAAAGGACGTCGGCGGCCCCCGCCTCGCGTGCCGCCTCGTCCGATGCCGGTGTCTCCCCTTCACCCAGCAGGAGCACCGGCACGCCGGATCCCCGGACGCGGGCGTCGCCGAGGAACCCCCGAAGCGGCTCGTCCGGGAAGGAGGCCCGGGCCTCGGGGTCCGCACCGGCCACCTTCGCGGGCGCGAGCTCGGGCCCCGGCACGACAAGGCAGACCAGGAAGCCACCCGTCCCGGTCGGGGTGGCGGACTCACCGAGCAGCGCGGCCGCCTCCTCGAGCGATCCGACGCGGGTGGTTTCGAGCTCGGCCCCGGGCCGGGGCGCTGTCGCGAGCAGCCGCTCGACCTCTGCCGCGTCTTCCTCGTCGGCGGCCACGAGGAGGACGCGGCCTGGCGCGTTCGCGCTGGCCGGGTCGCTCGGGGGAATGGAGGTCACCGCCATCGGTCAGCCACGACCGGCAGCCCGGTTCGCCCCGGCGACCACCGACGACGTGTGCCAACGCCGGGACCGAGTGCGCCCCCGGAGTGATCGATCCGGTTCAATCCCACGAGGTCCTCCCTTCGGCTTCGGCGGGGGGCGGGACGGTGCCGGGCATGCCCTGCCCGAAGCCGCGTTCCGTGGCGCACTCGCTGAACGATACGTCGGCCGGGACCGTGGAACCAAATCTTCCGGTCAGCGGCCCATCACGATCCCCTCCCTGCGGGGGTCGGCGCCTCCGAAGAAGCCCCCGCCGGGAAGGGCCTGGATCCCCTGGAGCCCGCTCGTGAGGTCGCCCTCGCGGAGTTCGTGGCCCCGTGACCGCAGCTCGGCCAGGACATGTTCCGGGAACCGTCCGGACTCGAGGACCGAAGGCCCGTTCGCATTCGTGAAGTTCGGAAGGTCGA
>JBJHBX010000455.1:0-3056 GCA_050485725.1 Gemmatimonadales bacterium
CCCCACCACCGCCAGCGCGACGAGCCCGGTCACGAGCAGGTAGGCCCCGGTATGGACGATCACCGCGGCCCAGGCCTCGGCGCTCCCCGGCACGAGGGCCGCGGCCTCGGTGGCCAGGTGCCCCGCATGCCCGGCTGCGTGCCCGGCATGGGCACCTGCGCCGGGGACATCGGCCGCCGCGGCCGCACCCGCGCCCCACGGTACGAAGGGAAGCACCATGAGCCCCGCCCCGTGCGCGGTGGCCATGAGGAAGGACCAGGTCACGAGGTCCCGGCGTCCCACCCGCATCCCGCCGAAGCGCGGGTGCTTCCGCCAGACCAGGCGCAGGACCCCGTACCCCACGAGGAGTACCCCGATGCCGACCCGCAGGGCGGCGGCGGGGAGGGCCAGGCCCACCACCGCCACCGCCGCCACCGTCACCCCCACCGCCAGGGCATGCCCCAGGGCCAGTGGCGGCAGCGCCCGCCACACACCCGAGGTCCGCCCCTCCTGCATCCCCAGCGCAGCCGCGAAGAGCCAGCCCATGCCGGGGTTCAGGCCGTGCCACGCGCCCAGGGCGAGCATGGCCGGCGGCGCCCATGCCACGAGCCCCGCGGCCGCATCCATCTCGACCCCGCTCATGGGAAGCAGAACGAGTCGGAGGACGCGTCACCGCCCTGGAGCCGCACCTGGTGGGGGCGCATTTCCGTGCCGGTGTCCACCAGGAACCCGGGGTCGGCGGTGAGAGAGCCGTCGGGCGACGCGTCGAGCTTCGCCACCCATCCGCGAATGCCGTCGGGGTAGAACTGGGCGTCCCAGGGCGAGTAGAGCGAGTTCGTCACGTAGACGCGCTCGCCGTCGCGGCTCACCTCGACCATCTGGGGACCGCCGTTGAGCGGCCTCTCGGGATCCGAGGGATGTGGGGCGCGCCGGACGATGCCCCCGAGTCGGACCGAGCCCGTGCGCTTCGGGTGGAAGGGGTCCGAGACGTCGTAGCGGATCATTTCGCCGGTGCCCCAGCAGGACACGTAGAGCCAGCGATCGTCCAGCGACAGGTTCAGGTCGGTGACCAGCGGGGGCACCGCGCCGAATCCCTTGAGCATCGGGGGGAGATGCTCGGGGTCGGCGGGTTCGGCGGGGATCTCGATGACCTTCCGGACCGCCCAGCGCGCGTCCGGCCCCGAGCCCTGTCGGTACCAGAGCCAGACCGAGGCCGACAGGTCCTCGAGCGAGATCACGACGCCGGCGAAGCCGTAGGCCTTCGAGGGATCGCGGGCGGGGCGCAGCTCGAGGGTCATCTGGTACTGGGGGCCGAGTTCGAGCGTCTGCAGGTGCTTGCGCTTCCGGAGGTCCCACACGTGCAGCGCGTTCCCGTACTTGCCCGCCAGCAGGAGCTCGGGGTCGAGGCCGTTCCTGACCATGTTCGGGGTCCCCCACTCGCTCGTGACCAGGGTGTCCTGCCCCAGGTGCCAGGCGAAGTCGTAGGCCAGGTGCTGCGGGCCGCGGTCCAGCTCCCACGCCCCCTTCGGCTCGAAGGTCTCGTGGTCGAGCACGAAGATGCCGCCCGGCCCCTCGCCGTCGGCGCCACCCAGGGCGTTCACGAAGACCGCGTCGGGACCGCAGTGGACCGAGTGGGGCGCCGAGTAGCCGGTGCGCTCGCGGATCGTGTCGGCGTCGATGACCTTGACGATCTTCGGGTTCCGGGGGTCGGGCTGCGTGTCGAGCACGTGGATGCGGGACGAGTGGATCCCGGGCACCACCAGGTAGCGGCGCTCCACGTGGGCGTGGGGGGCCCACGGGCACAGGTGCGACGAGCAGGCGTTCCAGCCGAAGTGGTGGACCTCGTCGCCGGCGAAGGGGAGCTCGGTCTTCCCGACCAGCGTGCCGTAGGCCGGCGATTCGGGGTTCACGTCGATGACGCCGATGGCGTCGGTTCCCCCGTTTCCGCCCGTGTTCAGGAGCGCGACGTAGGCGAGCTCCTCGACGGGTGCCGCCGCGGCCAGGCGCGGCGAGGGATAGAACGTGGGATCGGGTCTCCAGGGTGCCATGATGGGTTCCTCGGTTCAGGGTCGAAGTGGGTCATTCACCTCTCCCTGCGGAGGAACCGCGCCGGACCGGACAGGGGCGCGGGGGCTACCGCCCGATGCCGGCTCCCTGCGCCGCACCGGCGGCTGCACGCGTGGATGCGAGCCGCTCCGCCAGCGCCGCCGTCTCGGGGTGGCCCGGCGGGTGGAAGCGCTCGAGAATGCGGTGGGCGCGCACCAGCAGGTCGAGCTCGGCGCCCCGGTCCCCCCGTGCCGCCGCCACCGTCGCCAGGTCGGCCAGTGCGAGCCCCACGAGCGCGTGCCCGGCGCCGTAGACCCGCTCGCGGATCCGGATCGCCTCTTCCAGCGCCGCGGCGGCTTCGGCATGCCGCCCCATGGCCAGGAGCACCGTGGCGTGTCCGGTCAGCGCCCCCGCAACGCCCGGGCTTCCGTCGCCCAGGTTCGTGCGGCGCGCCTCGAGCGTCATGCGGAAGATCGAGTCGGCGTCCGCGAGGCGGCCCCGTCGGGCCAGGAAGCCCGCGAGACCCTCGGCCGCGGCCATCGTCGTGGGGTGGCCCGCACCCAGCCCCAGCTCGTGGATCCGGAACGACTCCCGGAGCAGGGCTTCGGCCCCCTCCAGGTCGCCCTGGTCCTCGCGGATCATGGCGAGCCCCCCGATGGCCTCGATGCGCGACGGGTGGTCCTCGCCGAGCACCCGGGTCTGGAGTTCGAGCGCCGCCGTGAAGAGCTCCGCCGCCTCGTCGGAGCGCCCCAGGTGCTCCGAGAGGAGCCCGGCCAGGCGCGCCATGGCCACGGCGGAGAGCGGATGCTCGGGGCCGAGGTGGGTCACGCGATGCTCGAGGGCCCGCCTCAGGAAGTCCTCGGCCTCGGGGAGCCGGGCCTGCCGCCGGTGCACCGCGGCCACGTTGATCAGCGCGTGCCCCACCTCCGGCGCGTCTCCGAGCCCCACCTGGCGGAACAGTGCGAGCTCGGCCTCGAAGTCCTGGCGGGCCTGGTCGGTGCGGCCGAGGCCCGTGCGGATGAAGCCGAGAA
>JBJHBX010000456.1:0-3055 GCA_050485725.1 Gemmatimonadales bacterium
GCACGGAAGATCGCATCGTGGCCACCCACGCCGGGGCCGCGCCCGCCGACGTCTTCGTGGCCTTCCTTCCGCGAAGCCTCCGGCACGTGCTCGAGGCCCGCGACCGGTTGCGGGAACTCGAAGGGGAGGCCGACACCCCCGCCCTCGGACGCGTCCTTCCCTTCCTGGCCGGCTTCCGCCTCGAGGACCGGGCCTTCGCGCGCCTCGACTTCACGGTCCCCTCGGCCGGGGGCGAGGGGCGGGACCGCTTCACCCTCGACCACCTGGGTTTTCTCCTGCTGCGCCCCCACGCCCCGCTGCCGCTGGCGGAGGGGCTCGAGCGGGTGCGGCGGGCCTACCTGGAGCTCGTGCTGACCACGGGGTGGAAGGTCATTGCCGCCGAGCTGCACTGCCAGGTCGAGGACACCCGCTTTCCCGGCGAGGACCGGGGCATTCCGCTGGTCGACGTGGGGATGTCGGCGGGTCGGCGGGGCATCCGGGTCGAGACCCGGGACCGGACCGCTGCCGTGCGCCAGACCCGGATCCCGCAGGACCCGCCCCCCTTCAGGCTCTTCCGCGACATGCTGAAGGAGATCCGCGACCCGCAGGCGCCGTCAAAGCCCCCGCACCCGATCAACCCACGCATCGGCGACATCGTGGCCGACCTGGACGAGAACCCGCTCCGCTTTCTCGACGACCAGTTCACGGTGCCGGTCCTGGACTGCCCCCGCTCGGACGGGACCGAGGACGGGTGGTGCGACCGGGACGACCACACCATGCTCCGGGTGCTCGCGCTGAACGACTTCAGCGACAAGACCTACGACATCTTCCGGCACCTCATGGGAAACGTGCGTCGGGCCGAGTCCGAGAGCCACCTGGCCGACTTCATCCGGGGCGGTTTCGAGTGGATCTCGCGCCTCACCTTCCGCCTCGAGCAGTGCCAGCACGTCTGGACTGAGAGCTACGGACCCCTCCGGGCCCGGCTCGATGCCCTGACCCCCGACCGCTGCCCCCAGCTTCCGGCCGAGCTTCGCTCACTCCCCGACGCGGTGCGCACGAACGCGAACTTCGTGCTCTCGCAGTACCGCGCCGGAATCCAGCTCTACGGCGCCCGACACGAGCACCTGCGACGGCTGAACGAGCAGACCCAGCAGTCGATCCTCCTGGGGCTCACCTTCCTCTTCGCCTTCCAGGCGGTGCTCGCCATCGTCGGGCCGGACCGCATCCTCCAGATTCTCGACCAGGGGATCCAGCCGGGAGATGCGTTCCTGATCGCCTTCCTCGTGCTGGCGCTGGCAGTGGCGGGGCTCTTCGGGCTCTACCGGCCCTGGCTCCTGCACCGGCGCTTCGCCGTGCGCAGGCGGCGCACCCCCGGAACCCGCCGGGCGTGGCTTCGGCGCCTCCTGGCCCGGCTTCGGCCGGGGAGGGTGGCTCCCGCCGGGTAGCGCCCGCACCGGAATTGCACCGCGCGCCGCTCCCGGCGTATCATGGCGGGTCCGACCCCCCGTTCCTCGCCGCCGGCTGCCGCGCATGATCGAACGCCCCGCTCTCCGCATCCACCCCCGCGCCCTTCTCCTTCCGGCGCTCGTCCTCTTCGCCTTCATGCCCGCAGGAGCACAGCAGCCCGTGGGCGACGGGGTGCGCGACGTCGAGGTCGTCTCGATCGACCCGGAGTCCGACGAGGCGGAACGCCTGGCCGAGGGGCTCCCCCTGCGGCCGGGGCGCATTCTGCGAATGACGGTGTCGGAGGGATCCTGGATGTCGGTGGACGTGAGCCCCGACGGTGGCACCGTGCTCTTCGACCTGCTGGGGTCGATCTGGACGGTTCCGATCGCGGGTGGCGAGGCCACCGCGATTACCCGGGGCATGGCCTTCGACGCGCAGCCTCGCTACTCGCCCGACGGGTCCCGCATCGTCTTCATCTCGGACCGCACCGGGGGCGAGAACGTCTTCATGATCGAGGCGGATCTCTCGGACACCGTGCAGGTCACCCGGGGGAACACCAATGCCTACCAGTCGCCGGTCTTCACCCCCGACGGCCGCTACATCGTCGTGACCCGCCAGGCGGGGGCGGGCCAGGGCAAGCTGCACCAGCTCCACGTGGACGGGGGTACCGGCACGCAGCTCATCTCCGAACCCGCGAACCTCCGTACCACCGGCGCCGCCTTCAGCGCCGACGGCGAGACGATCTGGTACGCCCAGCGCACCGGGGCCTGGCAGTACAACTCGGCGCTCGGCGACTACCAGCTCGCCACCTACGACCGCGACACCGGAGAGCGCCGGACCGAGACGAACCGCTACGGGGGCGCGTTCCGCCCCACGCTCTCGCCCGACGGCCGCTGGCTCGTCTACGGGACCCGGCACCTGGCCGACACCGGGCTCCGGATCCGGGAGCTGGCCACCGGGGAGGAGCGCTGGCTCGCCTTTCCGGTGCAGCGCGACGACATGGAGTCCCGTGCCACCCGCGATGCGTACCCGGGCATGGCCTTCACCCCCGACTCCCGCGAGCTCGTGGCCACCTACGGAGGGAAGCTCTGGCGGATTCCCGTGGACGGAGGCGACCCGGTCGAGATCCCCTTCACGGCCCGGGTCGAGCTCGCCATGGGTCCCGAGGTCGCCTTCGAGTACCCCATCGAGGACACCCCGACCTTTACCGTGAAGCAGATCCGCGACGCGGTCCCCTCGCCCGACGGGAGCCGGATCGCCTTCACCGCGCTGGGTCGCATCTACGTGCAGGAGGGGGAAGAGGGGACCCCCCGCCGCGTCACCGAGCTTCTGGGCCACCAGTACGCCCCGAACTGGACCCCGGACGGCCGCGAGCTGGTCTTCGCGAACTGGGACTTCGACGAGGGGGGACACCTCTGGCGGGTGCCGGTGGCGGGTGGAAACCCCGTGCGCCTGACCCGCGAGGCCGCCTTCTGGCAGCAGCCCGTGGTGACGCCCGACGGAGGGCGCGTGGTGGGGTTCCGGGGTCCGGCCCGGGCGTACGTGGATGCGATCACGCAGGGCGTGCCCTTCGGGAGCCGGGAACTGGCCTGGGTCCCCACAGCGGGCGGCGAGGTCACGCACATTCGCC
>JBJHBX010000457.1:0-3051 GCA_050485725.1 Gemmatimonadales bacterium
CGGTCAAGATCTGCGGCCTGGTTCGCCCGGAGGATGCCGCCCGGGCGGCCTCGCTGGGGGCTTCGTGGGTCGGCGTGGTGCTGGTGCCCGGCACCCCCCGGGCCCGGACGCCCGACGAGGCCCGCATGATCGGCGACGCGGCCCGGACCGCCGCCGGCGTGCCGCTCGCCATCGTCGTCGCCGACCTCGAGCCCCGCGCCGCCGCCGCCGCCGCCCGCACGGCCGGGGCGCAGGCGCTCCAGCTTCACGGCGCCGAAGCCCCCGAGACCCTCGCCAGCCTCCGCGATCTCGGCGACTGGGAACTCTGGAAGGCGCTCCGGGTCCGTTCCGGTGAGGAGATCCTTCCGGCGGCGGAGCGCTGGGTCGGAGTCGCCGACCTGCTCCTCCTCGACGGCTGGCATCCGTCGCGGGCCGGCGGCACCGGCACGACCTTCGACTGGGACGCGCTCGAGGCGGTCCGGGCCGGCTGGCCCGGTGGGCTTCGCCTGGGCGTGGCCGGCGGCCTCCGGCCCGGGAACGTGGCCGAGGCGATCCGCCGGCTCCGGCCCGACCTGGTGGACACGAGTTCCGGGGTCGAGTCCGCCCCGGGTCTCAAGGACCCCGACCGCCTCGCGGCCTTCCTCGCGGCCGCCGGCGCGGCACCGATCGCCTCCGGTCCGCGACCCCTCCATCGCCCCCCCATCGACCCGACGACCCGATCATGAACCCCGCATCCCCCGCAGCCTCCCCCCGCGCCGGCTCCGGCCCTGACTCCGGCCCCGGCTCGGGCCCCCACTCGGGCGCCGGGCACGACCCCTTCCGCTTCGGAGCCTTCGGCGGTCGCTTCGTTCCCGAGACGCTGATTGCCGCCCTGGACGAGCTCGAGGCGGCGTATGCCGACGCGACCGCGGACCCGGCCTTCCTGGCCGAGTTCGACGACCTGCTCCGGAACTTCGTCGGGCGCCCCACCCCCCTCTACCGCGCCCGGCGCCTCGAGGCGGAGGTGGGTGGCGGGCCGATCTACCTGAAGCGCGAGGACCTGAACCACACCGGCGCCCACAAGATCAACAACACCATGGGGCAGGCGCTCCTGGCCCGTCGCATGGGGAAGAGGCGGATCATCGCCGAGACCGGCGCCGGGCAGCACGGGGTGGCCACCGCCACCGCATGCGCCCTCTTCGACCTGGAATGCGCGGTGTACATGGGGGCCGAAGACGTGGAGCGCCAGGCGCTGAACGTCTTCCGCATGGAACTGCTCGGCGCGGAGGTCCGACCGGTGACCTCGGGGACGCAGACGCTGAAGGATGCCACGAACGAGGCGATCCGGGACTGGGTCACGAATGTCGGAGACACCCACTACATCATCGGATCGGTGGTGGGGCCGGCCCCCTTTCCGCGCATGGTCAGGGACTTCCAGTCGGTGATCGGCCGCGAGGCCCGCGAACAGGTCCTGGCGGTGGAGGGGCGCCTTCCGGGGTCCGTCGTCGCCTGCGTGGGGGGCGGTTCGAACGCCATGGGGATCTTCCATCCCTTCGTCGGCGACAAGGGGGTTCGGCTCGTGGGTGTCGAGGCTGCGGGCGAGGGGATCGACTCCGGCCGGCACTCGGCCTCGCTCTCCGCCGGAAAGCCCGGTATTCTACATGGGGCGCTGTCGTACCTGCTGCAGGACGACGACGGCCAGGTTGCCCCGGCCCACTCGGTGTCGGCGGGGCTCGACTACCCCGGCGTCGGGCCGGAGCACGCGTACCTGAAGGATGCAGGTCGAGCGGAATATGCGGCGGTCGGTGACGACGATGCGCTTCGGGCGTTTCACCGGCTGGCCGAGCTCGAGGGGATCATTCCGGCCCTCGAGACGGCCCACGCGGTGGCGTACCTGCTCGGCGAGGGACGGGGGCTCGTGGACGATGGACCGGTGGTGCTCTGCCTGAGCGGGCGGGGCGACAAGGACGTGGCGCACGTGGCGCGGGTCGAGGGGAGAGGAACGATCCTCTGACGATCCACCACCCAGACCGAAGGGAGTGAGAACGCGTTGAAGGCCGAAGGGCGTGGCCCTGGGATGCTCGACGGCTCTCCCGGTGCCCAGCCGGACCCCGGCATCTCGGAGTGGGAGGACCCCGAGGTCCTGCCCGTTGGCGAGGTGCGCGAGCTCTTCCTCGTCCTGGGGAAGGCGCTCCGGGCGTACCAGCTCTACGACCGAAACAACCCGGTCTACCACCGCTTCCTCGAGAACCTCGTGCAGGCCTTCCGGACCGTCTGGACCACCCAGGAGGCGCTCCACCTGGTCGTGGAGGAGAACCGGATCACCTGGAAGGGCGAAGAGGTCTACCGGGGCGACAACCGGTCCGACTCGCTGGCCTTCCTCCTGTATCGCGACGGCGTACGCGAGTTCACCCCTGCCGCCGGCATCGAGGAGACGGAGCTCGAGGACCTCCTCGACGTTCTCCACCGCGCCAAGCACGCCCGCGGCAACAGCGATGACCTGGTCACCCTCCTCTGGGACCGCGAATTCGAGTACCTCCGCTACGTGGTTGTGGATCTCCTGGCCGAGGGCGTCGCGGTCCCCGAGAAGGGGGAGGGGACGCTCCCGGACCCGGGGGGAATCCTGGCCTCCGAGGGCTTCACGCTCCTCGACCCCGACGCGCCCGCCGAGGGGGAGGAGGAGGGCGCGCCGGAAGGCGGGACCCCCCTCGAGGGCACGGTCCGCCCCGAGGACTTCAACCCCACCCTCTACGCCCTCGACCCCACCGACCGCGCCTACATCGAGGAGCTTCGCGCGGCGGAGCTGGCCCGGAACCTCAGGGTCGACGTGCTGCGGGCCCTCTTCGACCGCTTCGAGGAGTCGGCCCGTCCCGACCGCCAGCGGGAGATCGCCGGCATCCTCGGCCAGCTCCTCCCGAACCTTCTGAGTCGCGGATGGATGCGCGAGGTGGGCTACATGCTGGGGCAGCTCGAGGAGATCCGGGCGAAGGGGAAGGTGGATCCCGAGGCCGATACCCAGGTCGAGTCGGCGCTGGCCCAGCTCGCGAGCCCCGAATCGGTGGCGGAGCTCGTCCGGGCCCTGGAGGACGGGGG
>JBJHBX010000458.1:0-3045 GCA_050485725.1 Gemmatimonadales bacterium
GTGCATCGGTGATACCTGCGGATCGCGATGCTCAGCTCAGCGGGGCGGAACCGGGGAGCGGGCGCAGCCGAGGGAACTCACGGCTCCCGCCGAGGGTCCAACCCCGGACAGCCGATTGACCCCCACTGCCCCACATCACCGGAACCCGCACGTGCAGATCAAGATCAACACCGACAACACCATCGACGGAAACGTGGAATACAAGGAGGAGGTGCGCGAGATCGTCGAGCACCGCCTGGCCCGCTTCGGGGAGCGCGTGACCCGCGTCGAGGTGCACCTGACCGACGTGAACGCGCAGAAGGGGGGGAAGGACACCCGCTGCGTGATCGAGGCCCGGCTCTCGGGCATGGACCCGGTAACGGTGGACGAGCTCGCCCTCGACATGCCGAGGGCCACGCGCGGTGCCGCCGACAAGCTCGTGCGGGCGCTCGACACCCGGATCGGGCGGCTCGGAAGGCGCTGAGAAGGGCGCTGAGGGAGGCGCTTCGCTCAGTGCGTCCCTTCCGGCATCGACATGCCGGTGAGGACGGCGGTCGCGGCGAGGACGGCCGCGGCCGCCGCCACCTCGAGCCAGGCCCTGCGGCGTACCGAGGCCGCCCCTTCGGGGGTGTCGAGAACCGGGAGCCCCCGGCGCCAGTTCACCGCGCCGAGCAGGAACACCCCGCCCGCAAGCGCCACCTTGAGCGAGAGCATGCGGCCGTAGGGTGAGCCCCAGAGGTTCTCCCAGGCCATGACGTGCTGGGTCGAAAGGATCACCCCGGCGAAGATCAGCACGCCCACCGACACCATGGCCACGGGCGAGAACCCGTGGAGCTGGGCCGCGAAGAGCGAGGCGTTTTCCGGCGATGCGGAGCGGGTCGCCGGCGCGCCCAGTGCCGCCTCCGTGGCCGCAGGAGCCATGGCGCCGGACCGCCCTCCGGCCCTGGCCGTCCCGAGCACGAACGCCAGCGCGCCGATCCAGGCGCCGGCTGCCAGGGTGTGGGCGCCGTCCAGGACCACGGCCAGTGGCCGGTTTCCCGGCACCGACATGGCGTGGCTCGACAGGGCGAGGGTTGCCACGAGCGCCACGACGCCGGCGGCCAGGAGCCGCCACCGCCAGGGAAGGGGGGTGGCGGGCGTCGGGTCGCCCCACGGGATGCGGGCCGCCACCGGCTCGGGCGGACGGCGCGCGGCAAGCCAGAAGCCCAGGGCCAGCAGCGCGAGGAGCGCGCCCTGCGCCATCCAGACCGTGCCCCAGAAGGTCTCGCCGACGAGGAAGGCCAGGTCCTCCGCGAGGGGAGCAAAGGGGTCCCGGAAGCCCAGGAGCTGCACGTACAGCCGGAGCCCCCAGACCGGAAGGAGCAGGAGAGAGGCCCAGGCCGCCGCGCGGGCGACCCGGACCTCGATGGCGCCAAGCTCGGGAACACGGCCTCCCACCCCCGACACGAGGCGCTCGGCGGCGCCGGGCGCGACGAAGGCCCGCCACGCCACCGCCCCCCCGAGGAGGATCACGCCGGCGTAGAGGAGCCCCCGCTGAAGGGGCGGGACGAGGGTTTCGAGCACGGGGCCGGTTTCCCGGAATCGCCGCGGGTCGCCTACTCGCTGCCGACGCGGAAGCCGAAGCTCCCGCGCTGCGTGTGGCCGTCCTGCGCAATGACACGCCAGTGCACCGTGTAGCTGCCGGCGCCGAGGGCCGCGACGGGCCGGATGTAGACCTGGCGCGGGTCGTCGCCGTCGGCGGCGACGGCGGTCGAGGCCACGAGCGCCTCCGAGGCGTCGGCCACGCGAACCGTCGTGCCCTGCATCTGCGGGGGCTCCGAGAAGAAGAGGCGGATCTCGGACGGCGACTCGGCCACGATCGTGTCGGCGGCGGGCGAGGTGCTCACCAGGCGAAGGTGGGGGACCTCGTCGGCCGAGGCGTCCGCCTGCGGGGCGAGCCCCGCCGCGAGGAAGAGGGCGAAGAGGAGCGCCGAGGGGACGGAAATCGTACGAAGCGAAAGGCGGTGCATCGGAGGCATCTCCGGCGTTGAGTTCATCTGCGGTCCCTTCAGGATGCGTCGAGAAGGGGTTCTACCCGCGCGAGCGCCGAGGGGTCGAGGGGGTCGAACTCCCCGATCCAGCGGTGCACGATCGTTCCGTCGCGGTCGATCAGGAAGGTTTCGGGCACGCCGATGGTCCGGAAACGGCTCATGACGCGCTGGTCCGGGTCGAGAAGGACGGTGAAGCCGATCCCGTGGTCCTCGAGGAAGCGCCGGACCTCGCCTGCGGCCGATCCACGATCCACGCTGGCGGCCACGACCCGCACACCCCGGTCGGCGTAGCGCTCGTGGAAGGCCTGGAGTGCCGGCATCTCGCGAATGCAGGGTGCGCACCAGGTGGCCCACACGTTCAGCATCACGACCTCGCCCCGGAGGTCGGCAAGCGAGAGGGTCTCTCCGTCGAGGGTCGTTCCCTCCCACGCCGGCGCCGGGTTTCCGGGCACGGGGGGAAGGGCTCGGGGCTCCCCGTCACCTCCACCGCAGCCTCCGGCCGGGAGGAGGACGGCCGCGAGCACGGTGCTGCGGACAAGGCACGAGCGAAGCCGGATCAGTCGCATGTTCATGGTGTTCAAAGGTAGCCAGCTACGTTGTCCCGTGCGACCTCGATGCCTAGGTTCGGCAGCGGGTCTCCTCGCCACGCCCCTTCGTTCCCGATTCGCCATCGACGTGTCCCCGATGATTCGCGACCAGAGGAAGCGCGAGGCCGACCCCCGCGCCCTCGCCCTGACGCTGCTCCTTGCGGGCCTCTCCGCCTGCGCACCCGGCCCCTCGACGGCCCCTGCGCCCCCGGTCGCGCCCCCCGACGAGGGCGCCGTCCGGCCGGGCGACCGGACCCCGGTGGAATGGGTCGACGAGGGAGTCCCGGTGGGACCGCCCGCCCTTCCCGACACGGCGGCACCCGCGCATCCCGGAGAAGACCCGGACCGGATCGCCCAGGACCCCGACGCGGACTTCGGGGCCTGGACCGAGGCGACGCTCGCCTCGATGTCGCTCCGCCAGAAGGTCGGGCAGATGATCATGCCCTGGG
>JBJHBX010000459.1:0-3033 GCA_050485725.1 Gemmatimonadales bacterium
CGGTACCCCGAGCACCGGCGGGCGGAGGAATGGGTTGCCCTGGCAGAGTTCCTCGGCGCGCGGATCGTGCATGCCGACCGCCCCCCCGATGCGGTGCACCGGGTCCTCCGGCTCGTGCTCGAGCCGGGCATCGGCTCCGGCGGTGACTCCGGCCGGAGCGAGGTCGGTCAGAGCGGGTAGCCCAGGTTCCCGAAGAGCTCCACCCGGAGCCCCGAGGGGGAGGGCTGCCCTCCCGCCCGGGTCCGGTCCAGCGCACCGAAGATCCGATCCAGGTGCGCCTCGAGCTGGCGGCGGACTTCGGGGGTCTCGGCCACCGCCTCGAGGACCGGGTCGGCCGAGACGCCGCCCCCCAGCGCCGGGGCGTACCGGATGAGCGAGGTGTTCAGCACCAGGAACTCGTGGAAGGCGAGCGCCTCGTCCGCGGTCCGCCGAAGGTTGCGGTAGCGTTCATCCCGGACCGGCGCGACCTCCGGGCGCCTCGCCTCGAGGAGGAGCACCATTCTCCTCCGGTCCGGTCCCGGAAGGGCGCGGGTATCCAGGTGCTCGTCCGCGGCCTGCCGGACGAGCGCCTCGTCCCGCGCCTGGAGTTCGGCCACGAAGCCCTCGTAGGCCCGCCAGAACCCGGGGACGGCGGCGAACTCGTCGGCGTTCGCCATGTAGAAGCCGCTCAGCCACTCGCGCGGGGGGGTCTCGGGGAGCCCGGCCTCGACCCGGAGCGAATCGACGATGCGGTTGATGCGCTGCGGGAGCGCAGCCCAGAGCGCCTCGGCCTCGGCCTCGAGCCCCGCCGGCAGGTCGAGGTCCTCGGGGAGCGGCGCCGCCTGTGCGGAAGGCGGAGAGAGCGCGGGGGCGCCGGCCAGGGGCGCCGAGGCGTCGGCCGGTCCCGAAGCGGACCGGAACGCCGCCACCGCCGCCGAGATGCCCACGGCCACGAGCACGAGCGCACCCAGGCCGCCCACGACACGCAGGTTCCGCTGGCGTCGCCTTGCCGCGATCCGCGCCGCCCTCGGGTCCTCCTCCTCGGCGGCGTCCTCCCACGCGGTCCGGATCACCAGCGGGGGCTCGGCGTCGGCCCCGCCGGATGAGGTCGATGGAGGGATCAGCCCGGTGGCCTCCGGCGGGTCGGGAGGCGCAGCCGGGCGCAGCCCGGGAAGGTCCTCGGGCGCGGCACTGCCGAAACGCCCGTCGAAACCTGGTTCCCCGGCGTCCCGTGCCGGGGCGTCGTCCGGCTCCTCGGCCGCGAGGCGCGCCGCGACCCTCGGCACCGGGGGGCCGTGGGTGATCCAGTCCGCCGTTCGGCCGGCACCGTCGTCGCCGGTCTCCACGTCGGATTCGGGTCCGGATCCGGGGTCGGGTTCAGGGTCGGGTTCGGGGTCGGCCCCGTCGGCTCCGGAAGCGGCCTCGGGTCCTCCGTCGTCCGCCTCCTCCGCTCCCCCTGCCCTCTGGTATGGTCGATCCTCGAACCAGGGCTCCAGGGGTTCCTGCGCTTCGTCCGGTTCATCGGCGACGCCCTCCGCCCCGGGGCCTGCAACGTCGTCGTCCGCGGGGCCCTCGCCGGCCGCATCCCGGGGATCCGGTGACGACGCCCTGCCCTGCGCGCCCGACCACGGATCCGGCGTGCCCAGGGGAAGGTGCAGCTCGAAGGGGTCGACGGTGGGAGGGACCGGGGGTGCCAGGTCGGGGCCGTCGGAGCTTTCGTGCTCGATGGGAGCGAAGTCGACCCCGGGGTCCACGGGTTCCACGTCGACGGGCTCGGGTGGAAGCACGGGGTCGGGCTGCATGCCCACGTCGCCCTCGCCCAGCCGTCCCTCCGCCCTCAGCTCTTCGACGACGAACTGGAAGACCGGAACGTCTCCGGCGCGGTTCCACTGCCCGGTCCCGTTGTCGTAGAGCTGGGTCTCGGGACCCACCTCGCCGGCTTCGACCTTCTCCGAAAGCGCCTCCACCGACCCGACGGCCTCCACCCCGCCGTCGGGTGTGCGGATCCTGAACCGGGGAGAACCGGGTGCGTTCATCTGGACCGGTCGGGTTGGAGAAGAGACCGTGTCGTCGTCGGAGGACGCCGTTCGCGGGGCGGCGCCCCCGGGTCCTGTCGGGCGCGCTCCCGGCCAGGGCCGGGGTCCCGGAAGCATAGATCCCTTGCGGCTCGCGAAACAAGGGCGCGCGGGAGACATCGACGGCCCCGAGGCTCGACGCGGAAGGTTCCGGGCGCGAGCTTGAACAGGTACACCCCGCCATCCGGACCGCACGGAATTCCCGAGGAGAAACGATGACGCGCCCCGGCACCCGCACGCCCCCCCACCTCGCCTTCGATCCCCGCCGGCCGTGGCGGGGCCTCGTACTCGCTGCCGTCGGCCTGGCGATCGTCGCCTGTGGTCCCGGAGGGGCACCGGACCCCGGGCCCGACGGCGTGCCCGACCCCGCCGAGGGCCTCCAGATCCGTGTCGGGATCGACCGGGCCGTCTACGCCCCGGGGGATCCCATCCGGGTACGGATCGAGGTGGTCAACCGGCTGGACATCCCGAGAACTCTCGCGTTCCGCGATGGCCAGCGGGTCGACGCCGTGATCGAGGACGAGGAGGGCGTCGAGGTCCTGAGGTGGTCCCGGGACCAGCTCTTCACCCAGGCCCTTGGCGAGGAGCTTCTCGAACCCGGAGAGGAGGGGAGGAGCTGGGAGGTCGAGGTGTACGCGCCCGCGACACCGGGGTCGTATCGTCTGAGGGGGATCCTGACCGGCTCCGACGTCGTGCTCGAGGCGGGGGTTCCGGTGCAGGTCACGGTCGATGGCGACCTGGACGAGGGCTGGGACACCTCCGAGGGTTGAGGGTGCGGAGATGCGGGGACTGGAGCAGGTGCCGGGAATCTACGATCCGGTCATGGCGGTCCTGGACCGGGGGGTCCTGGGCGCCTGGCGCGCCTCCCTCGCACGGGAATCGGCAGGCCCGCTCCTCGAGATCGGCTGCGGAACCGGGCGGACGCTGAAGCTCCACCCCGCATCGCACCCGGTGGTCGGGCTCGACCCCGACCCGGGGG
>JBJHBX010000460.1:0-1171 GCA_050485725.1 Gemmatimonadales bacterium
CGGAAGATGAAGGACTCGATCTTCGACGCGCTCCGCGGGGGCGGGGGCGGGGGCACCGGAGCCGGCTGGTGAAGCGCGCAGGAACGGTCCCCCGGCCGTGACCGTTCCTGCCTCCCCCGCACTGATCGGCGCCGTCGGCGTGCTGGTCGGCGGCGCCGTCGGCCTGCTGGCGGCCCGTCTCCGGACTTCCCGGGGGCCGCTCGGGCCAGGGGTCGGAAGCGCCCTCGGCGTGTCCGCCGCAACCCTCACCTGGGCGGCGGGGGCGGTCCTCGTCGGGAACCGCCTCGACGAAATGGCGAGCCTGCCCTGGCTCGTTGCAGGCGGGCTCTTCTTCTGGGGGGTCACGGTCCCGGCGGTGGGGGTCGCGGTGATCCTCGCCCGCTGGGGACCCAGGCCGGGCGAACGACCGGAAGGCGCCGGCGCCTCGCCCCGCGGCTGACGCCGGTTTTCACCCCCCGCGCCCAGGCCTCCTCCACCCCTCCCGCGCGGGTTCCCGAGGGCGTAACGTTAGGGGTTCGGCCGGCCCGATCCCGCTGGTGCCGCGCTTCGCCCCGCATGGAGGATCCCCTTGCCCATGGCAGCGCCTTTCCTCGTATCCGCCCGATGCAGCGCCTTCGGCGCGCTCCCGGCATTCGCCGCCCTGCTGGCTGCGCCCCTCCCGGCCATGGCCTCCGAGCCGGGCACCGACCCCGGACCGCGCATCGTGACCGAGGCACAGGCGGTGCGCATCGACACGCCCCCGGTCGTTGACGGGCGCCTCGACGACCCGGCCTGGAGCCGCGCCGAGCCCCTTGCCGGCTTCACGCAGCGCCTTCCCCGCGACGGCGCACCCGCGTCCGAGCCCACCGAGATCCGCATCCTCTTCGACGACCAGGCGCTGTACGTGGGCGTCTGGCTCTGGGATTCGAACCCGTCGGCCATCATCCAGGGGCCCGCGATCCGCGATTCCCGGCTCGACGATTCCGACGCGATCCTGCTGATCTTCGACACCTTCCGCGACCGTCAGAACGGCTTCGTCTTCGGGACGAACCCCTCGGGCATCGAGTACGACGGCCAGGTCACCGACGAGGGGCGCGGCGGCGGCGGACTCGGCATGGGGGCCCGTGCGCAGGGCGGCGCAGGGGGCGGCTTCAACCTGAACTGGGACGGGGCGTGGGAGGTGGCCACCTCC
>JBJHBX010000460.1:1181-3025 GCA_050485725.1 Gemmatimonadales bacterium
GCGTGCGATCGAGCACGCGACCAGCGACCTGGAGGACCGGCTGCGCCGCACCCCCGACGATGCCGAGGTGGCCACCTCCCGCGACGACCGGGGGTGGTACGCCGAGTTCCGGATTCCCTTCTCGACGCTCCGCTACGCGAACGCCGAGGAGGCGGTCTGGGGCTTCAACGCGATGCGGCGGATCCGCCGGTTCAACGAGGAGAGCTATTGGGCGCCCGTTCCGCGCCAGTACGATCTGAACCGGGTAAGCCTGGCCGGCGAGCTCAGGGGGCTCGAGCCGCCCGTTCGGAGGCAGGCAACGGTGACCCCGTACCTGCTTCAGTCGGCCCGAAGGAACCACGCCCTCGGTGACCCCTCGTTCGGGTACCCGACCGAGGCGGGTGCCGACGCGAAGATCCAGCTCACCCAGGGTCTCACCCTCGACCTGACGCTGAACACCGACTTCGCCCAGGTCGAGGTCGACGACCAGCAGCTCAACCTGACCCGATTCTCCCTCTCCTTCCCCGAGAAACGTCCCTTCTTCCTCGAGAACGCCGGAGCCTTCCGCGTGGGGACCGGCGGAACCGAGCTCTTCTTCAGCCGACGCATCGGCATCGAGGGTGGTGTGCCCGTGCCCATCGACGGGGGCGGGCGGCTGTCGGGGCGCGTGGGCGGGCTGAACGTGGGTCTCCTCCACATCCGCACCGGGACCGGGGACCCGGGCTTCGGCGCGGTGACGCCGGGCACCGACCCGGAGGGCGACCTCCTCGACCGTGGCGGCGACGCCTTCTCGGTGGTCCGCCTGTACCGGGACTTTCCGAACCGGACCCAGCTCGGGACCTTCTTCGGACACCGGCGCGGGCTCGGGCCCGACGGAAGCTGGAACCGGACCATGGCGCTCGACGGCCAGGTGGGAATCGGAGACGGGCTCACCGTGTCGTCCTTCGTCGCGACCACCGAAACCCCGGGGCTCGAGGGGCGCGATCACGCCTTCCACCTGAACGGAAGCTACCAGGGTCCTTGGCTGCGCGGGTTCCTGACCTACCGCGAGGTGGGGGGCGCCTTCAACCCCGAGGTGGGGTTCCTGAACCGGCGGGACTACCGGAGCTGGTCCGCCTTCGGCATGAGCTACCACCGCCCGGAGTCCATCTCGTGGCTCCGGGAGCTCCGGCCTCACGTTTCGTACAACACCTTCCGGAACCTGCAGACCGGCTTCGAGCAGTCAGCGCGGGTCCACGTGGATTCGCACGTGGAGTTCGAGAACGGCGCCTTCTTCAGCCCCGCCATGGACTGGGTCCGCGAGGGTCTCACCCGCCCCTTCACCATCGCCGAGGGGGTCACCGTGGCCCCGGGCACCTACGACGGCTGGACCGCGGCGTGGCGCTTCAACACCGATCTCAGCGCACCCGTGTCACTGGACGGCGGGGTCGACTGGGGTGACTTCCTGTCGGGAGAGCGGAAGGGAGGGTTCGCCACGCTGGCGCTCCGACAGGGGGCCTCGGCCACGGTGGCCCTTCGTGTCGACCACAACCGGATCCGCCTCGCGGAGGGCGACTTCGACGTGAACCTGGGATCGCTCCGGGCCGGCTACTTCTTCACCCCGCGCATCTACCTCCAGTCCCTGATCCAGTACTCGGACCAGGCCGACACCTGGTCGGCGAACGTCCGGTTCGGCTGGCTCGACACGGCGGGGACGGGGCTCTTTGTCGTGCTGAACACTGCCCAGGGGTTCGGGACGCTCGACGGCCCCCAGGCCCGGTCGGTGGTGGTCAAGTACACGCGCCAGTTCACCGCCTGGGGGGGGTGAAGACCCGGCTGGCGAGGCGGGGGGAGAGGGCGTAGCTTCGCGCTTCCGTCCTCCCCCC
>JBJHBX010000461.1:0-3024 GCA_050485725.1 Gemmatimonadales bacterium
AGGCGCACGAGCCCGTGCGGCACCCGGCGGTCGCAGACGAAGGAGCCGAGCCCCTGGCGGCGGTAGATCAGCCCGTCGGCCTCGAGGGTCTGGAGCGACCGCCGCACCGTCACCCGGCTCACGCCGAAGCGCTCGCAGAGCTCGTTCTCGGAGGGAAGCTGGGCATCGGGGGGCAGGGCGCCGGACTCGATCTGCCCCCGCAGCCAGGTGGAGATCTGCTCGTGGAGAGGGAGGCCGGGTCGCAGCTCGAGGGTCATGGGCGCTTGCGCCTCGGTGGGCGGGGTCAGGGGGACGGGCGGAAGGGAGGCCGGTGGGCGCTCCCCTGCGCCGGGGGTTGCGGAATCCGCACCCCGGGTTGAATCTACCGCCGCTGCCCCCCCTCGACAATGCATGTTACTACCTGTCATGACGAGTCCTGCCGACGCCGCGTGGTCCCCCGCCCGCCGGATCGGGTTCGTGGCGGGGCTCATCCTTTTCGGCCTCCTGCTGGCACTCCCCGCCCCGGCCACCCTCGGCCCCGTGGGATGGCGCGCCGCCGCCGTGGCCGCACTCATGGCCACCTGGTGGATGACCGAGGCCATCCCGATCCCGGTCACCGCGCTCCTCCCCCTGGCCCTCTTCCCCCTCCTCGGGGTCCTCGACATGCCCCAGGCGGCGGGCCCCTACGCGAACCCCCTGATCTTCCTCTTCATGGGGGGTTTCCTGCTGGCGCTGGGCATGGAGAAGTGGGGGCTCCACCGGCGCATCGCGCTGGGGATCATGGCGGCGGTGGGCACGGGCCCCCACGCCCTCGTGCTGGGCTTCATGCTGGCCTCCGGCTTCCTCAGCATGTGGATCTCGAACACCGCGACCGCGGCCATGATGCTCCCCATCGGCCTGGCGGTGGTGGCCCTTCTTCGCCCCTCCACCCTGGCTCCGGCGCCCGAGGGGCGCTTCGATTTCGGCATCGCGCTGATGCTGGGCATCGCCTATGGGGCCTCCATCGGGGGCGTGGCCACGCTGATCGGGACCCCGCCGAACGCGATCCTGGCGGGGGCCGCAGACGAGATCCTCGGCATCCGCATCGGGTTCCTGGAGTGGATGCGGGTCGGCCTGCCGCTCGCGGCGGTCATGCTCCCCATCACCTGGCTCCTCCTGACCCGCGTCCTGCACCGGCCCGGGCCGCTCCAGGGCGACGCCTCGGGCCTCATCGCGGGGGAGCGCGCCCGCCTGGGGCCCATGGGCAGAGGGGAGCGGAGCGTCGCCGTCATCTTCGCGGCGACGGCGGCGGCATGGGTTCTCCGCGACGAGAAGGCGCTGGGCGCCGTCACGATCCCGGGCATCGAGACCTGGTTTCCCATGGTGGGCGATGCCACGATCGCCATGACCGGCGCCCTCCTCCTCTTTCTCGTTCCCGTGGATGCGAGGCGTGGGCGATTCCTGATGACCTGGGAAGACACGCGGCGACTCCCCTGGGGGGTGCTCGTCCTCTTCGGGGGGGGGCTGTCGCTCGCGCGGGCCATGGAGATCTCGGGACTCGCGGCATGGATCGGGTCCGGCGTGTCGGGGCTCGGCGCCCTTCCGCTGATCCTTCTCGTCGCCGTCGTGGCGACGGTCTTCGTCTTCCTGACCGAGCTGACCTCGAACACCGCCACCGCGACGATGGCCATGCCGATCCTGGCAGGTGCGGGGATCGCCCTGGGCATCGACCCGGTCCTCCTCATGAGCACCGCCGCCATCGCGGCTTCCATGGCCTTCATGCTCCCGGTGGCCACACCTCCGAACGCCATCGTCTTCGCGTCGGACGAGATCACGGTGCCGCGCATGGCCCGCGCGGGCTTCCTTCTGAACCTGGTATCGATCACCCTGGTCTCCCTCCTCGGCTCCCTTCTCGTGACCCGCTTCCTGGCCGGGTGATGCTGCGGGGAGGGTGGCGACCCTCCGCGCTCCCGGGATAGCTTGGATGCCATGTCCTCCGGTCGCCCGCCCTTCCAATCCCGCACCTCCGGTGTCGCCATGGCCATGGGCCTTGCGGCGGCGGTGGCCGCGTGCGACCTGACGGCGCCGCCTGCGGTGCCCACCACCCTCGTGGTTTCGCCGGGCGCGGTCGAGCTCGATGCGCTGGACCAGGCCCTTCCCCTCTCGGTCGTCGTGCGCGATCAGGCCGGCTCCTCCCTTGGGGTGACGCGGGCCAGCTGGAGTTCGGACGACGAATCGGTGGTCACGGTGAGCGAGGCCGGGGTGATTCGTGCCCGCGGCGAGGGCGTCGCCCGGGTGCGTGCCCGGCTCGGCGAGGCCGAGGGGTGGGCCACGATCGAGGTGCGCCAGCGGGCCGCCGACGCGGAGGTCCTCTCCGGGGGCGATCAGACCGCACGGGCGGGCGCTCCCCTCCCCGCCCCGATCCGCTTCAGGCTCATGGACCGCCTCGGGAACTCCTGGGCCGGGCGCGAGGTGACCTTCGAACTCCCCCTGGGTGGCGCCGTCACCCCGGAGCGGACCAACACAGGCGCCGACGGGTCGGTCGAGCTCCGGTGGACACTTGGCCCCGAACCCGGACTCCAGAGCCTGACGGTCCGGGCAGGGGACCGGACCGTGCACCTCCTGGCCTCGGCCACCGACGCCCAGGGGCGGGTCCCCTACCGGATCCGGCTGCGGACCGTCGGGACGCTCTCGCCCCCGGTCCTCGCCGCGATGCAGGCCGCCGCCGCGCGCTGGGAGGCGGTCATCGCCGGGAAGCTCCCACCGGTGCTGGTCCGGGTACCGGCGGGTCGATGCGGCGACGATGCGCCGGCCCTCGACGAGGTCGTCGACGACCTGCTCATCCTGGTCTCGGAAGACGAGATCGACGGGCCCGAGGGAACGGCCGCCTTCGCGGTGCCCTGCTTCATCCGGCAGGAGGGGCTCCTCCCGATCGTCGGTCGCGTCGTGGTGGACCGGGACGATGTCGAGGCGCTCGTCGGTCTCGGACTCCTGGGCGACGTGCTGGCCCACGAGCTCGGGCACGTGCTTGGCTTCGGAACGCTCTGGGAGCTCTTCGACCTGGTG
>JBJHBX010000462.1:0-3015 GCA_050485725.1 Gemmatimonadales bacterium
ATCCGCGGCGTGGTGCTGGACGGCGAATCCGGGGAGCCGCTCCGGGCCGCCCAGGTCGCGGCGATCGACCCCGCCGAAGGAACCCGGCTCGGAGCGGTCCTGTCGGATCCGGACGGGACCTTCCTGCTCCGGGAACTCCCCGCAGGCGAGGTGCGGCTCGAGGTCACCTACGTCGGATACGGGGTGGGCACGGTCGACAGCGTCGAGGTGATTGCCGACCAGGTCGTCGACGCGGGCGAGGTCCTCCTTGCCGTCGAGGCGATCCGGCTGGAGGGGCTCGGTGTCGAGTCCAGGAGGTCGGCCGTGTCGTTCGAGGTCGACCGCACGGTCTACCGCCTGGACGAGATGCCCACCGTGGGCGGGGGCTCGATGAGTGACGCGCTGGCCGCGGTCCCGGAGCTCGACGTCGACTTCGAGGGGCGAGTCGAGTTCGAGGGGAACGTCCCCGAGATCTACATCAACGGCCGACCCGCACCGGTCGACGGAGAGGCACTCGCGGTCTTCCTGGAGCAGTTTCCCGCCGACCGCATCGAACGGGTCGAAGTGCTTCCCAACCCGTCGGCGCGCTACGACGCCGAAGGTGCCGGGGGCATCGTGAACGTGGTCCTCGCCGAAGACGTGGAGCTCGGCCTTTCCGGCAGCGTCTTCGCGAACGCCGGCACCCGGGGAACCGCGGGCTCGGGGGGGCGCCTGGCCTGGCAGCGCGGTGCACTGACCCTCCAGGGCGGGACCTTCCTCCGCCATACCGACCGCGAGACGCGGGCGTCGGAGATGCGCGAGAACCTGATCGCCGATCCGGTGACGCGGCTCGAGCAGGACCGGATCAACACCCAGGGCGGTCTCACCGGCGGACTCGACCTGAACGCCGAGTTCGCGCCCTCGGAGCGGGTGCTCCTCTGGTCCCGGGGGCAGTACAACGACCTGGGCTCGGATTCCGACGGCGTGACCCTGACCCGCCGGACCGATGCTGCAGGCGATCCCGTCGGGGGCTCGCTCCGATCCACGGCCTCCGACCGCGACCGGCGATCGCTGGACCTCCGTGCCGGCGTGCAGGTGGACCTCGATGCCGGGGAGCGCGACCACGAGTTCTCGGTCGAGGTGCGGAGGGACGTCCGGAGCACCGACACGTATCGGAACCAGCGCTCCGAAGCCTGGGACGGCGACGAGGCCGTCTACGGACCCGTCCTCGACCTCGAGCTCGACGACCTGGACCTGGCGTCGGCCCTCCGGCTCGACGAGATCCTCGAGGACAGGAGCCGGACGCGGGTCCAGCTCGACTACACCCGCCCCCTCGGCGCGACCCAGCTCGAGGTCGGAGTGCGCGGGCAGTACCGCGACACGGAACACGCGCGGGAGGTGGCGGACGGGGGTGGAGCCCCTGCGGAGATCCAGGGATTCCAGCACCGAGAGCGCTTCCACTCCGCCTTCGCCACCGTCGCACGACCCCTGGGACCGGTCGGCGTTCAGCTGGGCGTGCGGGTCGAGCTGTCGGACGTGAGCCTCATGCTCCCCGACGGGGTCGGCGCCGGCGCGCGAGCCCCCGCCGAGGCCCGCTTCGACCAGCGCTACACCAGCGTCTTTCCGAACGCCAACCTGAGCTGGCGGATCGACGACGCGCGCACGCTGCGCCTCTCCTACGGGCAGCGGATCCGCCGTCCCTGGCCGGGCCGGCTGAACCCCATCGATCGCTCCGACGACCCGCTGACCCGCGAGGTCGGCAACCCGGATCTCGAGCCGCAGTACACCCACAACGTGCGCCTCGACGCCAGCTGGCGAGGGAGTCTGGGCACCCTTCGCGTGACCCCGTTCTACCGGTACACGGCGAACGAGTGGGCCGAGCTCAGGAGCGTCGATGCCGAGGGGGTCGCCACCGAGACCTGGGAGAACGTCTCGACGACGCACCAGCTCGGAAGCTCGCTGTCGTTCGCGGTGCGCGACCTGGCCGGCTGGGGAGGCACGCTGCGGCTGAGCGGTCGGCAGGAGTTCAGGGACGACGCCCGGCTGGATCTCGACGCGGGCGGATCCACCGCGCTGCGCTGGTCGGTGCGGGGGAACGTGGACAGGTCGCTCACGCGAAACGTGTCGGCCCAGGCCAGGGTGAACTACAACCCGGCCAGGGAGATCCCGCAGGGCTGGGTCTCGTCGAGCCTGATGACCCAGTTCGGGATCCGCGCGCGCCTCCTGGACCGCCGCGCCTCGATCAACCTGTCGGTGCGGGACCCCTTCAACCTGTACGACCGGACCTTCGAGAGCCGCGACGCCACCCATCGGCAGCTTCGAGCCACCGTCCGGGACACGCGTGCCGCGACGCTGAGCGTCTCCTACGCCCTGGGTTCACCCGGGGGCCGGTGAGCCCGGCGGCACCCCCGGGCGGCAAACGGCCCGCCGGCGAATCGCCGGCGGGCCGTCTTCACAGCGCATCGTCTACCCGAGCCACTCCGGCGAGCCGGAGCGCGGGGACGGAGCTCAGTCGAGCTGCACCACGTTCTCCGCGGCAGGTCCCTTCTGGCCCTGGACCACGTCGAACTCCACCCGGGCCCCTTCGGCAAGGGTCTTGAAGCCCGATCCCTGGATGGAGCTGTGATGCACGAAGCAGTCCTTCGAGCCGTCCTCCGGCGTGATGAAGCCGAAGCCCTTCGCGTCGTTGAACCACTTCACCGTTCCAGTCGTACGCATTCCGCACTCCCTGAACTTCCTCGGCGACGTCCGGTCCCGGTAGCTCCGTTTCCCCCGGTCGCCGTGTGTGCCGCGGGATCTCCGCGCCCCCGCATCTCCGGCGCAGGCAAGTCCGTTGCCCGCGTCAGGATACGTCTCCGATCCCAACAGGTCAACAGCGGGATTCGGAGAGCGCCGATGCGACCAGCGCAGCTCCGAAACCGCTTACCCGGCTTGAATGAGCGCTTCGGCAGCCTGGATCGAGAGTTCGATCTCCTCTTCGGTGATCACCGGTTCGCAGGGGGCCACGTTGTCGAGCCTGCCGTCGGCGATCCAGGCCTCGAGGCGCTTGACCTCGTC
>JBJHBX010000463.1:0-3014 GCA_050485725.1 Gemmatimonadales bacterium
CCAGGAACTCGGCGTTCGTCTTCGTGCGCTTCAGGCGGTCCATCAGGAACTCGATGGCGTCGGCCGCGGGCATGTCGGCGAGGAAGTTCCGGAGCAGGTAGACCCGGTTGAGCTCGGGGCCGCTGAAGAGGAGCTCCTCGCGCCGGGTGCCCGAGCGATTCACGTCGATGGCGGGGAAGATCCGCTTGTCGGCAATGTGCCGGTCCAGCACGAGCTCCATGTTGCCGGTCCCCTTGAACTCCTCGAAGATCACCTCGTCCATGCGGCTCCCCGTTTCGATCAGCGCCGACGCGATGATCGTGAGCGAGCCCCCGTCGTCGTCGATGTTCCGGGCCGCGCCGAAGAAGCGCTTCGGCTTGTGGAGCGCGTTCGCGTCGACACCGCCCGACAGGATCTTTCCCGAGTGGGGAACGGTCACGTTGTAGGCGCGGGCCAGCCGCGTGATGGAGTCGAGGAGGATCACCACGTCCCGCCCGTGCTCCACCAGCCGCTTGGCCTTGTCGAGGACCATCTCGGCCACCTGCGTGTGGCGCTCGGCGGGCTCGTCGAAGGTGGACGAGACGACCTCGGCGTCGACGTTCTCCTCCATGTCGGTGACCTCTTCGGGGCGCTCGTCGATGAGGAGCACGATGAGGTACACGTCGGGGTGATTCTCGCGGATCGAGTTCGCGATCTTCTGGAGGAGTGTCGTCTTTCCGGCCTTCGGAGGCGACACGATGAGCCCGCGCTGCCCCATGCCGATGGGGGCGATCAGGTCCACCACCCGCATCGAGATGTCGCCCGTGGCGTTCTCGAGCACGAGGCGGCGTTCGGGGTAGCGGGGGCGCAGGTTGTCGAAGGTCGTGCGGTGCTTGGCCTTCTCGGGTTCGTCGAGGTTCACCTCTTCGACCTTGAGGAGGGCCAGGTAGCGTTCACCGCTCTTGGGGGGGCGGACCTGCCCCTTGATCGTGTCGCCGGTGCGAAGGTCGAAGCGCTTGATCTGCGAGGGAGAGACGTAGACGTCGTCGGGCCCGTAGAGGTAGTTCCAGTCGGGCGAGCGCAGGAAGCCGTACCCCTCGGGCAGGATCTCGAGCACCCCCTCCGCCCGGAGCGTGACGTCGGTGTCGAGAAGGTTCTGCTCGATCCGGAAGATCAGGTCCTGCTTCCGGAGACCGGCGTAGTTGTCGAGCTCGAGCCGCGACGCGATGTCGTGGAGTTCGGAAACGCTCTTTTTCTTCAGTTCGGCAATGTCCACGGAGTCTCCGGCGTCGGGGGGACCGACGGGGGCGTCTGGCGGGGGGTCCTGGGGATGCGGGGCAGGGTCGCGAGGAGGCCGGCGGAGCGGATGCCGCGGGCCCCGGCGGGACGGGACGGCGCGAACCGTCCAATCTGCAGGAAACGGGCCGTTCGGCCCCTGGCATTTTGCGGAAGACGCGGCACGATAACCGCCCGAACCTCCGGGGTCAAGAACGACCTGCGGGCGCTCGGGATGCCTGCGGACGTCCGCGCTTGACACGTGGGGCGCGCCCCGGAGACATTCGCCCTCCGGGCCGAGATCGAGGGGCCATGATCGAAGCTCCGGGCCGCCCCGACCCGGGGGCGGTCCCACGGTGGCACTTCGAACGACTCCGACAGGGGCGGGAGCGGCAGGGTGGCGCGACACAATCGCGAAGGAGAAGGGGTGGACCAGCGCGGATTCACGTACCGCATCAGCTACCAGCCCGACTGGCTCCGGCACCTGAAGGTAAGCCGGGACCTCCCTTCGGGGCGCCGTTCGACGATGACGCTCTTCCGGAATCCGCAGGCGGCGGCCGAAGAGGCGCCCGGGCCGCAGGTGCGGACGCGGATCACCTGTCCCGAGCAGGGGGTGGACCTGGAGGTGGTGGTCCGGTGTGGAAACCGGAGCGTGGCCCGCGTCGTCGTGACCTGCACGGTCCCGTCGGCCGACGGTGACGGCCACGAGGAGCTCGGCTTCGTTCTCGAGGACGGACTTCCCCCTCCGACCCCCTCTTCATGATCCCTGCCGCCCTCGCACCCTTCGCGGCCCTCGGGCGCGGGGCACGCGCCTTCACCCTCGGCGTCGGACGCTGGGGCGGCCTCGTGCTGGATGCCGCCAGGGCGCTTCGGTGGGTCGGCATCTGGGGGCCGCTCACGCTCCGGCAGATGACGCGGGTCGGGGTCGACTCGGTCCCCATCGCCCTCTTCATTGCGGCCTTCACCGGGATCGTGCTGGCGCTCCAGGCCTCGTACACCTTCACCGGCGCCATTCCCCTGTACTTCGTGGGGGTGCTGGTCGGGAAGACGATGATGCTGGAGCTGGGTCCCGTGCTGACCGGTCTCGCGCTGTCGGGACGGGTCGGCGCCAACATCTCGGCCGAGATCGGGACGATGCGGGTCACCGAGCAGATCGACGCCCTCGAGACGATGGCGTATCCGCCCATGGCCTACCTGGTCGTGCCCAGGGTCATCGCCGGCACGATCATGTTCCCCCTGGTCACCGCCCTCGCCATCGCGGTGGGGATCGTGGCCGGCTGGATCACCTCGATCCAGCTCCTCGACCTGTCGACCCCCGAGTTCGTGACCGGGCTCACCCTCTTCTTTCTTCCCTTCGACGTGACCTTCGCCATGATCAAGGCCACGAGCTTCGGCTTCGTGGTCACCTCGATCGGCTGCCTCTACGGGTTCCATACCCGGGGGGGTGCGGAGGGGGTGGGGCTCGCCACGACGGGGGCGGTGGTGGCGAGCTCCATGGTGATCCTCGTGCTGGACGCCTTCTGGGCGGTTCTCCTGCTGTGAGGGCCGGCGCATGAGCATCGAGATCCGCGACCTGCACAAGGCCTTCGGACCCAAGGAGGTGCTCCGGGGGTTCTCGCTGGAGGCACGCGAGGGCGAGACGCTCGTGATCCTCGGCGGCTCGGGTTCCGGTAAGTCGGTGACGATCAAGCACGTGGTGGGGCTCCTTCGGCCGGACCGGGGCGAGGTCCTGGTCGACGGCGAGCGCGTGGCCGACCTCGACACCGAGGCCCTCTTCGCGC
>JBJHBX010000464.1:0-2991 GCA_050485725.1 Gemmatimonadales bacterium
CTGGCGCTCCTCTTCGGGCTCCTGACGATGGCCGCGGCGCCGCTCCTCCTCTTCCACGGGCTCCGGACCCTGGAAGCGGGGAGGGCGGCAATCGGGACGACCGTCGAACCCCTGGTCGCCGCGGTCCTGGCGATGCTCCTGCTGGACCAGACGCTGACCGCCACCGGCTGGGGCGGCCTCGCGATCCTCATGGCGGGAGTGGTGGGTGCCTACGCCGCCGGGCCGGTGTCGCGCTCGGGGAACTCGAGGACCACCTCGGCGCCCCCCGGCTCCTGATTCCGGAGCGAGAGGCGGCCCTTCATCTCCGACACGCGGACCCGCGCCTGGGGGAGACCCAGGCCGACCCCGAGGGGATCGGTGGACCAGAAGGGCTCGAGCGCCCTCTCGAGCGCCTCCGGGCTGAAACCAGGACCCTCGTCGACGACCCGGATGCGGAACCCGGACGGCTCGACGGGCTCGATGTGCACGTCGATCGGGCGCCCCTCCGAGAAACGGCCGGCGTTCGCGAGAAGGAGAAACACGGCGTCCTTCAGCGCCTCCTTCCGGATCGTCACGTGGAGCGGCTCGGCGGGCGCATGGACCCGAACCGGAATTCTGGTTTCGATCGTGTACTCCCGCACCGACTCCTGCACGACATTCGCCAGGTTCTCGCGCGAGAAGTCCTCGTCGGCGGGCGGATCGGCAAAGAAGGCGAGGTCGGCCATCGCGTCCAGCGCGCGCTCGAGTGACTCGGCGGCGGCGCCCCCGGCGAGATGTCCGCGGGCATCGCGGAGCTGCGGGAGCACGGCCCGGTCAAGGAAGCGAAGGGTCTGCCGCAGCGCCTCCTCCTCGGTGGCCATCGAGGGGACCGGGGCCGCCACCGCCCGGGGAGCGCCGCCACCGACGGCCTCGTCCGATTCGGTGGTTCCTTCGCGGGGACCGCCCGGGGGGGCCGACATGCCAGCCGACCGGCTCGACGACGTCCCCGGTCCGCGCATCGCGAGGACCAGGGCGAGGCCGCCCAGGGCTGCCGCGACGATCCATCCGAGGATTCCAAGCCAGTCCATGCCTCGACTCCGACGTAGGGGTTTCAGGTTCCGAGGGCCGGAATCTGCCGGTTCGGCCGGTCCTCCGCAAACCCCTGCATCGAGCCGGATTGCCCCCCCGGCCCCGGCGGCCTATCGTGACCGGCCTGAAGCTTCCACGACCCCCCTTGGCGACCGCGGCTGGGGCCCGCAGCCATGTCCGAGCTCGACAGAATCGCGCACCTCCTCGCCGAGAGCGGGGATGCGGAGAACCCCGGGCCGGAGGCACTTCGCGACCTGGTGCGCCGGATCCACCGCGTGGCCGTGGTGGGGATCTCCCGGAATCCACTGAAGGATGCGCGCCGCGTGCCCTCGTACCTGGCGGCCAAGGGAATGGACATCTTCCCGGTGAACCCCTTCGCCGAGTGGCTCCTGGGGCGTCCCGCCCGGCCCCAGCTCTCGGCGGTCGTGGAGGCGGTTGACCTGGTCCTCCTCTTCCGCCCCTCGGCGGAGGCGGGGCCGCTGATCGCGGAGGCGGCCCGACGCCCGGAACGCCCAGCGGTCTGGCTGCAGGAGGGAATCCGGTCGGACGCCGCGGCCCGTGCCGCCCGGGGCGACGGGATCCCGGTGGTACAGGACCTCTGCCTCTTCAAGGCGCATCGCGCACTTTCGGAGAATCACCCCCGTCCGGTGATGCGGCGCGGCGCCGGCTGAGAGGCGGGCGGCCCGTGTTCGTGCTCCCGGATGAGCCAGTCACACGGTGAACGGCGGGGTCAGAGCTCCGCTGCGACCTTCTCGGCATCTCCCTTCGCCTTGACCTTCCGCCAGGCGCGGACCACGCGCCCCTCCTCGTCGATCAGGAAGGTACTCCGCTCGATGCCCCAGAACTTCCGGCCGTACATCGACTTCTCCTTCCACACCCCGTAGGCCTCGGACACCCGGTGATCCTCGTCCGCCAGGAGCGGGAAGTTCAGGTCGTACTTGTTCCTGAACTTCTCGTGCGACGAGACCGGGTCGGGAGACACCCCCAGCACCACCGCCCCCGCCTCCTGGATCCGGGGGAGGATGTCCCGGTATTCGCAGGCCTGCGCGGTGCACCCCGAGGTGTCGTCCTTCGGGTAGAAGTAGAGGATCACCCTGGATCCCCGCAGGGAGGAGAGGGTCACCGACGACCCGTCGTCGGAGGGGAGGGTGAAATCGGGCGCGAGGTCGCCTTCCTGGATCATTTCTTCGAGAACTCCGTCTGGATCGTGGAGCCGGGACCGGCAGGGTGGAGGAGCCTTGAACCCCGGAGCGCGGTCCGGGTTCGCCGCGCTCAGGCCGAAAGGGCCTCGCCACCGGCAGCCGCTTCGCGACCCGCCTGCCCCGCCTCCACATCCGCCGCATCCTCCGCGGAGGAGTTCCCAGCGACGGCGGGAACGATCTCCGGCCGTGGAAGCTGGATCTCCCACGAGCAGCCGGGAGCCTCAACGGCCCGGCAGCCGCTCTTCCGGACGGTGAGGGCGACACGCCCCGACGCCGCCGACACGCCCTCGATCACACCCGTGACCAGGGCACAGGCCGAGCCCCCGGGATCGACGTCGAAGAAGAGATCGTGGGCGAGCTCCAGCGTTGCATCTCCCTTGCGGACGCCGGTCACGTCACCCCCGAAGAGGTCGGCCAGGACCCGGCGACTGCGGCGCCTCGCGAGCCGGAGCGCGACGGCGCGAGGGAGGACCCTCCTCCACCCGGCCGGAAGGTCCGCGGCAAGCGCGCGTCCCACCTGCAGGAAGACCTGCGCTGCGTCCGGTCGGCGCGCGACGAGGCGCATCAGGTCGGCCACCTCCGGCTCCGCGACCCGCCGGTTCCGCCGCGCCTCCTCGCGGTAGCGGCGGATCTGGGCATCGACGACATTCGACAGCCCGAGGCGCCGGGGGAGGGTCACGGAGAGGTTCTCGTCCACCAGGACCTCCTCGGGCAGATCCTGTCGCTGCAGGGTCTCGAGGAG
>JBJHBX010000465.1:0-2978 GCA_050485725.1 Gemmatimonadales bacterium
GTGATGAGCACCCCGTTTCGGACCAGGAAGAGGTTCTGCCCCGACCCTTCGCTCACCAGCCCGGCCGGGCCCAGCGCGATGGCTTCGGCGTAGCCGTCTGCGATGGCCTGCGCCTTCATGAGCTGCGCGGCGTTGTAGTGCCCCGCCGCCTTTGCCGCCACCGGGAAGGTGTTGGGCGCGGCCCGGGCCCAGGACGAGGTGCAGACGTCGACCCCTTCCTCGAGGGCCCCGGCCCCCAGGTACGCTCCCCAGGGCCAAGCGGCGAGCCAGGTCTCGATGGGCGAGTCCACGGCGTGGAGCCCCGCCGCCCCGTACCCCCGGAGGATCATGGGCCGGAGGTAGGCGCTCTCGAGGCCGTTCTTCCGGATCAGCCGGAGGGACGCCTCGGCAAGCTCGTCGAGGCTCCACTCGGGGCGCATCCGGTAGATCGTGGCCGAGTCCATGAGGCGCTCCAGGTGCTCGCGGAGGCGGAAAACGGCGGGTCCCCCCGGCGTCGCGTAGCAGCGGATTCCCTCGAAGACCGAGCTTCCGAACTGGACCGCCGTGCTCAGCAGGTGCACGGTCGCATCCTTCCAGGGCACGAAGGCGCCGTCCTTCCAGATCCACTCGGCTTCGGTGATGCGTCCGCTCATGGCAGGCTCTCGCTGGGGTGCGGGGTCGAGGGCGGGGTGCCCGGGGTCAGGGGTCAGACGAGCGACCGGATCCAGCCCCCGTCCACCGCAATGGACTGCCCGGTGATGTAGCCGGCGCGCTCGGAACAGAGGAAGGTGGCGAGGGCCGCGAGCTCGTGGGGCTCGCCCAGGCGGCCCGCGGGGGTCTGCGCCTCCCACGAGGCGAAGATCTCCTCCGGGGTCTTCCCGCTTCGGGCGGCGCCGGCGTCAGCGAGCTCCCCGAGTCGCTCGGTTCGCGTGTAGCCGGGAAGCACGTTGTTCACGGTGATCCCGAACGATGCCACCTCGTTCGCCACCGTGCGCGCGAAGCCGGTGACCCCCGCGCGGAGGGTGTTGGACAGGATCAGCCCCTCGACGGGCTGCTTCACCGAGATCGAGGTCACGTTCACGATGCGGCCCCAGCGCGCGGCCTTCATGGCCGGCAGCACGAGGCCGGTGAGCTCCACGACACTCTCGAGGAGCCCCTCGTAGGCGGCGCGCCAGGTGGCCAGGTCGTGGGCCTCTCTCGGGCCCGACGGCGGTCCGCCGGTGTTCGTGACCAGGATGTCGAGCCCACCGAACGCATCGCGGGCGGCCTCGAATGCGGCACCCCGGCCCTCCAGGGTCGAGAGGTCCGCCGCGACGGCGTGGACGCGGTCGGGGGGCGGCGGTCCCGCCGATGCATCGCCCGGCTCCGCATCCCTGCGCTTCGCCTCGCCCCGCTCCGCATCCCGCGAAAGCTCCTGAACCATGGCGTCGCGCGCCGCCTCGATCCGCTCGCGCGAGCGGGAGCAGATCACGACCCGGGCGCCTTCGCGGGCCAGCTCCAGCGCAATGGCACGGCCGAGTCCCGAGCTCGAGCCACACACAAGTGCCCTGCGTCCCTCGAGCCCCAGCTTCATTCCGGTGCCTCCGCGGCTCCGTCGGCCTGGGGATGCGCCGCGCCGGGTGCATCCACCGCAGGTGCCGCGCCCCCGCGCATGGTGTCGCTTCCCGTGCCGCCCCCGGGATCGCCTCCCTGCCCTCCTCCGCGGCCCGGCGCGCCCCCGCCCGCCGCCGCGTGGAAGTACGCGTCGCTCCCGTCGAGCCAGTCGGCGCGGGGGGGCGAGAAGACATCGACGTCGAGCGTATCCTCGAGCGCCGTGGCCTCGTGCGGCAGGTGCGCCGGAATGTGGAGCACCTCACCGGCCCGGACCGTGACCTCGCGGTCGAGCTCCTCGCCGAGGCGGAAGTGCAGGGCCCCGCTCACGATGTAGGTGATCTGCTCGTTCAGGTGGCTGTGCTTCGGCACCACCGCGCCCCGGTCCAGGAAGACCTGCGCGATCATCATGTCGTGTCCGTTCACGATGCGGCGCCGGATGGCGTCGGTGACGGGCTCCCAAGGGAGGTCGTCCCAGCGGGCGTGGCGGGCGTCGGGCGCTTCGGGCGCGTTGGGTGGCTCGTTCATGGCGTCGGTCGGTGGGGTGCGGCGGAGATCCGGCTTGCGGGAACCGGCAGATTAGCCGCACGGGCGAGGGCGCGACAGTGGATCACGTGTCCGGATCGGAGGAAGGAGCCCTCGCACGGCCCGCCGCCCGATGCCGGCTCTCCCTGGCACGCGCTCGGCGGGGGGGCGGTGGCGGGCCGCGGGCGGGGTGATCGGGACGCGGGCGGGGGCGCGCGAGTGGGGTGCCTCGGGCGGGGCGACGGTTGCTGCCATCGAGGGGGTCCTCCGGGACGGTGGCACGGGGCGTCATCGCAGGGGAGACCCTCCGTGCCAGCGTCGCTCCGCCGCGAGGACGATTGCGGGGTGGGTCATCCTGGGTGAGACGGCCCGTGCCATCGACCTGGGAGCGGGCGCGGATGACGGGGATCGGTGGCCGGCGAGCCTTCACGGCCGCCCGGTGGGGGGCTCGGCGGGGAAGCGCAGCTCCCGGGCGCCCCGGTCCGCCCCGCATGGCCTCCAGGCGGAGAGCGCCCTATTGTTCGGTTCGGCCGTCCCGGCGTGTCGGAAGCTCGTCACGGGTGCTTCCCCGGAGGGCCACGCGCCTTCGCCTTCGCATCTCGAGCCCGCAGCCGCCTCGCGAACCATGAACCGACCGCATCGTCCCACCCTCGCCCCGGCACTGGCCGCCGCAGTCCTGCTGGCCGGTGCGCTCCCCTTGCTCGCGCCCGCCGACCTGGGGGCGCAGGGTCCGCCCCAGCGCGCCACCGTCTCGATCGAGCCGGGTGAACGCTGCCCCCCGGGGCTGACCGAGATCCGGCCGCAGACCTGCATGGCGCCCGAGTTCCCGCCCCCGGCCATTACCGACTACCACCCGCGGTCGACCCTCGTCACCACCGAGACGC
>JBJHBX010000466.1:0-2977 GCA_050485725.1 Gemmatimonadales bacterium
CGATCACCGGATGCGCGAGGCGCTCTTCCTGGAGCTCGCGGCGGCGGATCCCGTGGTGGCGGGCCGGCCCTTCCTCTACGTATTCGAGCCCCACGTGGAGGCGGCCGGCGAGGCCCGGGGCGCGGAGAGCGACGCCCTTCCGCCGGTCCCGCCGATCCCCGACCTGGACTGGCACCGCGTGCGGCAGCCGGACCTTCCGGCATGGGACGAGGCGGCCTCGTGATCGGGGGGGCTCGAGGACCCGGGATCGGCGATGCCATCGCCGGCGCCGGTGAGCGGCGCCCCGGACCGGTGGCGGTCGTGGGGCTCGGCGTGCTCGGTGGCTCGGTGGCCCGAAGGCTCCGGGCGCTCGAACCGGCGCATCCGGTCTGGGGTGTCGACCCCGACCCGGTGACGGCGGCCCGGGCGCTCGAGGCCGGCGCGGTGGACCGGGTCGACCCGTCGGGTGACGCGCTCCTGGGTGAAGCCGAAACGATCGTGTACGCGGCGCCCCTGGCCTCGCTTCCGGCCGTGCTCGCGGGGCCGATGGCGGGAGGCGTCGGCGTCGGGGAAGGGGCCCTCGTCACCGACCTGGTGGGGGTCAGCGCGCCGGTCCTGAATCGGGCGGCAAGGGCGGGACTCGGCGGCCGGTGGGTGTCGGCGATCCCGGTGCTCGTGACGCCCGACACCGGCTTCGGGGCCTCGGCGCCCGGGTGCTTCGACGGGATCGAGGTGGTCCTTTCGGCCGGGGAGGATGCCGGCCCCGCGATCCGCGCCCGGGCCGAGGCGTTCTGGTCCGCCCTCGGGGCGCGTCCGGACTGGATGGACCCCCGGGACGCCGACGCCCGTGCCGCCTGGACGATCCTCCTTCCCCAGCTGGTGTCGAACGGACTCGCAGGCGCGCTGCATGCGGCAGGTGTGCCGCGCGGGGACCTGGGCCCCGAGGCCGCAACCATGCTCCGCCTGGCCGAGACCGACCCCGAGCGCTGGGGCGAGCTCCTCGAGGCCGTGGCGCCGGCGGTGGGAACCGGTCTCGGCTCGGTCTCGCGCGCGCTGGGTGCGGTGGCGGACCTGCTCGCCCGGCGTCAGGTGGAGCGGGTCACCGAGTTCATGGAGCGCACCCGCGGCTGGGCATCGGAGGGGGGCGAGGAATGACCCCGGATGCGAAGCGTGAGGGCTCAACCGGCGCCGGGTCGGGGCGGACCGCGCGGATCCGGGTCCCGGGCGACAAGTCCGTGAGCCACCGCGCCCTGCTCCTGGCCGCCCTCGCCGATGGCGAGAGCCGCCTTCGGGGGCTCCTTCCCGGCGCCGACTGCCGGAGCACGGCCGCGGCGCTCCGCGCCCTGGGGGTCGAGATCCCCGAGCTTCCCGCGGACGGAAGCGAGATCCGGATCCGGGGGGTCGGGCTCCGGGGGCTCCGCGCCCCCGACGCACCTCTGGACTGCGGCAACTCGGGGACCACGGCGCGGCTCCTTCTCGGGGTGCTGGCCGGGGCGCGGGTTCCCGCCGTGCTCACCGGCGACGCCTCGCTCCAGAGCCGTCCGATGCGCCGCGTGACCGGGCCCCTCGAGACGATGGGCTCGCGCTTCGCCGAAGAGGGGCAGGCGGACCGGCTGCCCATCCGGGTGCTCGACGAGGGTGAGTTCCGCGGCGGACGCTGGGTCCTCCCGGTGGCCTCGGCGCAGGTCAAGAGCGCCCTTCTCCTGGCCGGGCTCCTGGCCGGGCGTCCCATGGAGGTGGAGGAACCCGGACCCTCGCGGGATCATACCGAGCGGATGCTCCGCGCCATGGGCGTCCCCGTCGAGCGGGAGCGGCCGGAGCGCGCCCCCGAGGGGGGACGGCGCATCGTCCGGATCCCGGGCGGCATCGAACGCCTCGAGCCCCTCGACCTGGATGTGCCCGGCGACCCGTCGTCGGCGGCCTTCCTCGTGGCGCTGGCGGCGATGGGCGGTGCGGGGGAGGGGCTCCGGGTGGAGGGGGTGGGGGTGAACCCGACGCGGATCGGATTCCTTCCGGCCATGGAGCGCATGGGGGTCCGGATCACGGTCGAGCCGCGAGAGGGCGCAGCGGACCCCGAGGCGGGTGAGCCGGTGGCCGACCTCGAGGTCCGGACCTCGACCCTTGCGGCCACCTCGGTCGGGGGCGAGGAGATCCCGACGCTGATCGACGAGCTCCCCCTGTTGGCGGCCATGGCCGCGCGGGCCCGGGGCACCACCCGGATCCGCGACGCCGCCGAGCTCCGGGTAAAGGAGTCGGACCGGATCCGGGTCATGGCCCGAAACCTCGAGGCCATTGGCGCAGGGGTCGTGGAGCACCCCGACGGCCTCGATGTGACCGGTACCGACGGGGTCCTTGCCGGACGGGTGTCGACCCACGACGACCACCGGATTGCCATGGCCTTCGGCGTCCTCGCCGCACTTCCGGGATCCGGGATCGAGATCGAGGACCCCGACGTGGTCGAGGTCAGCTTTCCCGGCTTCTGGTCCCTTCTCGAGGCGGTGTCGGGACGGAGGGTCCGTACCGCTCGCCCCCTGCCGGTCGTGACCCTCGACGGGCCGGCGGGCTCGGGAAAATCCACCACGGCCCGCGCCGTGGCCGCGCGGCTCGGCTTCCTGCACCTGGACTCCGGGGCGCTCTACCGGGGCGTCACGCTGGCGCTCCTCGAGAGCGGCCGCCCCGAGGGGGACTGGGAGTCGTTGACGCGGCGCGAGCTCGAGGCCTTCCAGGTCGCCCTTGTCAGGACCCCCGGGGGCTTCCGGGTACGGATCGCGGGCGAGGAGCCGGGTGATCGCCTCCGGAGCCCCGACGTCACGGCCAGGGTGTCGCGGGTGGCCGCGATCCCCGCCGTTCGCGGGTGGCTCCTTTCGGCGCAGCGGGCCACGGCGCGGGAGGGGGGCATCGTGGCCGACGGCAGGGACATGGGCACCGTCGTCTTTCCCGATGCCGAGGTGAAGGTCTTCCTCGTGGCCGACCTCGCCGAGCGCGCGCGGCGGCGCCT
>JBJHBX010000467.1:0-2971 GCA_050485725.1 Gemmatimonadales bacterium
CATCCGGCGCCGGAGGCGAAGGCCCCGCGCCCGAGACGTCCGGGATCCCCGCGAGCTTCGAGGCCGAGCTCGTGCACGCCCTCGTCGAGGCCCGGAAGCTCGCCTTCGCGGACCGGGATCGGTGGGTCGCCGATCCCGCCACCGACCCCGCGCCCCTGGCCGAGCTGCTGGATCCGGCCTACCTGGCATCGCGGGCGGAGCGGATCACCGGAGAGGCCGGGGAGGATCCCGAGCCGGGGCTGGGAGTCCCGGTCCGGGGAGCGGCCCCGGTCGATGGAGACGGCGATACGGTCTACCTCATGGCGGTGGATGCGGATGGCATGGCGGTGAGCTGGATCCAGAGTCTCTTCGCGGGCTTCGGGTCGGGGCTCGTGGAGCCCTCCACCGGGATCGTGCTCCAGAACCGCGGGGCGGGTTTCACCCTCGAGGAGGGTCACCCGAACCGGGTGGCGCCGGGGAAGCGCCCGTTTCACACGCTGATGGCGACCCTGGTCACCGCACCCGACGGGACCTTCGATGCGGCGATCGGGACGCCCGGGGGCCACGGCCAGCCCCAGACGGTGGCCCAGGGCATCCTCCACCTGTACCTGTCCGGGCTGGGGCCCCAGTCGGCGGTCGAGGGCCCGCGGTTCCGGAGCGACGACGACCGGGTGCTGCTGGTCGAGGACCGCTACCCCGCCGCCGTGCTCGAGGCGCTGGCCGCCCGGGGTCACCGGCTGCGCGTCCACGCCGGCTGGACGGCCCCCTACGGCAACATGCAGGTCATCCAGCGCACGCCCCAGGGCACGCTCCGGACCGGCGCCGACATGCGGAGGGAGGGGGCGGCGCTGGCCTGGTGACGGGTGGCCGGCGTCGGAGGGTCCCCGGGGTTCCCCGCAGATCGCCGAGCTCGGCGCCGGAGGTTGGCCGGAGGCGACCCCTGCGAAACCGGGACTCAGATCCGCTCGAGCCGCGACACCGCCGCGTCGATCCCGGACAGGTACCCCGTGCCGAAGAGGTGCAGGTGCACGAGGAGCGGATAGAGGCGGTACCAGGGCTCCCGCAGTTTCTCGAAGCCCGGGGGCGAGGGCCACCTGCCCCGGTAGGCCTCGAGGACCTCGGTACCGAAGCCCCCGAACAGGCGCATCATGGCCAGGTCCACCTCGCGGTGCCCGCGGTAGACGGCGGGATCGACGAGGGCGGGTGTCCCGTCCCCGGTCACCACCACGTTTCCGCTCCAGAGATCTCCGTGGAGAAGGGAAAGCCCGTCGACCTCCCAGCCTGCGAGGTGGTCGTGGATCCGGAGCCCGAGACCTTCGATCCGGCGTCGGAGCGCCCCTGGAAGCCGCCCCGGGGGAAGGGCCTCGATGGGGCCGAGAATCCGTCGCTCCCACCAGAAATCGGGCCACGAAGGGCCGGTTCCGCCTGCTGGGACCGTGCCCGACGCAGGGCGGTTGTCCTGGGGGAGGGGGCCGATCCACCCCGGTTCATCCCACCCCGGCGCCGGCCGGGGATGGGTGGAGCGAAGCGAGGCGTGCAGCGCCGCGAGGCCGGCGCCGAGGCGCGCGGCGGTTCCGGGCCCGGGAGGCGCGGGCTCGAGCCACTCGAGGAGGAGCCAGCCACGCCGTTCCGCTTCGCCCTCGTCGAAGGCCAGGACCCGGGGGATGCGGAGCGCTGCCGCCGGGTCCACGGACCGCTCGAGGGCCCCCAGCCCCCGAGCCTCGACGCCAAAGCCCGCGAGGCCGGGGGCCTCTGCCCACTTGAGGAAGGCGCGGACGGAGGCCTCCGTCCCCACCGAGAGGCGGACCGCCGGGTGGATCGAGCCGCCCCCCACCGGGGACCAGGCCACGCGTTCGCCCTCCGCCCCCAGTGCCGCCAAGGCCCCTTCGAGGACGTCGTCGGGGGGCGCGCCGGAGCGCGACCGCGTCACCGCCCCGCTTCGGCCAGGCGCGCCTCCACCTCGTCCAGGAGCGCCTCGCAGGTGCGGGTGATCATCCGGTGCACCTCCTCGAAGCCGTCCGGGCCCCCGTAGTAGGGGTCCGGTACGTCGGCGTCGCCCGGCGCCTCGGGATCCCAGCTCCGGAAGAGCCGGAGGTCGGTCGTTGGCTCCGGGCCGAAGAGCCGCTCCAGGTCGCGAAGGTTCGACCGATCCATGGCCAGCACGAGGTCGAAGTCGCGGGCGTCAGCGGTGGTGACCTGGCGGGCCCGGCTCTCGAGCTCGATGCCGTGACGCCGGGCCTCGGCGCGCGATCGCCTGTCCGCGGGTTCGCCCACGTGCCAGCTCCCGGTGCCCGCCGAGTCGATGACGAGCTCGCCGTCGAGCCCCCGTTCACGGGCCAGGTGAAGGAAGACGCCCTCGGCGAGGGGGGAGCGGCAGATGTTGCCGAGGCAGACGAAGAGGACCGATCGGATGGGGGGTCGGGTCATCGGCTCGCGGGGTCAGGTGTGCGGAACATGTTCGGCGGGCTAAGTTAGAGGGATACGCAGGAGGCGGAGGGACCTGGGCGAAGGGCGCCCGGATCGTCCGTCGACGGCAGCCCGTCCACCGAGGAGGGCTGCCGGGCATACCCCCAGGAGGAGCGAGAGGTTTGCAGGACGCGAAGACATTCGGCGAGCTCGGGCTTTCGGAAGATCGCCTGGCCGCCATCGAGGCCCAGGGCTGGAGCATCCCCACCCCCATCCAGGCAAGGGCCATTCCCCCGGGACTCGCGGGGAAGGACATCGTGGGCATCGCCCAGACGGGCACCGGAAAGACGGGCGCCTTCATGATCCCGTCGCTCGAGAAGATCGAGGCGGGGGGCGGATTGCAGGTGCTGGCGCTCTGCCCGACGCGGGAGCTGGCCCAGCAGGTCGCGGAGGACGCGATGGCGCTGGCGAAGGGGACCGCCGTCCGGGTCGCCGACATCGTCGGCGGGGTCGGCTACGGGCCGCAGAACGCGGCGCTCGCCGAGGGCTACGAGATCCTCGCCGCCACCCCCGGCCGCTTCAACGA
>JBJHBX010000468.1:0-2962 GCA_050485725.1 Gemmatimonadales bacterium
GCGGGAATCGAGCTCGCGGGCACGCTGACCCTTCCCGGTCCCGCGACCCATGGCACCGGCCCCTACCCCGCGGTGGCGCTGATCACCGGATCGGGGCCCCAGGACCGCGACGAGACGATCCTGGGCCACAGGCCCTTCCTGGTCCTCGCCGACCACCTGACCCGTCACGGCATCGCGGTGCTCCGCTTCGACGACCGGGGCGTCGGCGAGTCCGGAGGCGACTTCGCGTCGGCCACATCGGTGGACTTCGCGGGCGACGCCGCGGCGGCGGTGGACTTCCTGTCCACGCGCCCCGAGGTGGACCCGGCGCGAATCGGGCTGATCGGCCACAGCGAGGGAGGGCTCATCGCCCCGATGGTGGCCACGGGGAACGCCGGCGGCCTTCCGGCCGACCTCCTCGGGAGCATGCCGGTTCCGCAGCGCGACCTGGCCTTCGTGGTCCTCCTGGCGGGGCCGGGGCTTCCGGGAGGGGAGATCCTGATGCTCCAGGCCGAGGCCATTTCCCGCGCGTCGGGGAGCGACGAGGCGCAGGTGGCCACGATCCTCCGTTTCCAGGAACGGATGCAGCGCGCGATCCGCGAGGAGGAGACGGACGAGGGGCGGCGGGCCCGCCTCGAGGCCGTGCTCCGCACCTCGCTCGACGAGATGGACCCCGCGGACCTGCGCGCCCAGGGCATTCCCGAGGGGGGCGAGGATGCCTGGATCTCGGGGCAGCTCGCCTCGATCTCGTCGGCGTGGTTCCGCACCTTCGTGCTCCACGACCCGCGCCCCGCGCTCCGCGAGCTCCGAATCCCGGTCCTCGCGCTCTTCGGGGAGCTCGATCTGCAGGTGCCACCCGACGAGAACCGGGCCGCGATGGAGGCGGCGCTGGCCGAGGCCGGAAACTCCGACGCCACCCTCGTCGTGCTCCCGCGGCTCAACCACCTATTCCAGACCGCGAGCACCGGATCCCCGGTCGAGTACGGGGCGATCGAGGAGACCTTCGCCCCGGCGGCCCTCGACGCGGTCTCGAGCTGGATCGTGGCGCGCTTCAGGTAAGCGGGGTCTCGTCCTCGCCGGTCTTCCTCAGGATCAGGCGGTGGGCCTTCAGCCGGAGCGCGTTGATCCGGATGAAGCCGCGGGCGTCTTCCTGGTCGTAGCCGCCTGCCACGTCCATCGAGGAGAGCTCCTGGTCGTAGAGCGAGGACTCGGACATCCGCCCCATGGGGATCACGTTCCCCTTCAGGAGCCGGATGCGCACCTCGCCGTCGATGAGCCGCTCGGCCTGCTCGAAGGCGGCCTGGATGAAGTCCATTTCGGGCGAGAACCAGAAGCCGTTGTAGATGATCTCGGCGAAACGGGGCGAGAGCATGTCCCTGAGCCGGAGTACCTCGCGGTCCATGGCGAGCCCTTCCAGGTCCCGGAGCGCATGGTGCAGGATCGTGCCCCCCGGGGTCTCGTAGACACCCCGCGACTTGATGCCGACGAAGCGGTTCTCGACCAGGTCGACCCTTCCCACCCCGTGGCGCCCACCCACCTCGTTCAGGTAGCTGAAGAGCGCCACCGGGTCGGTGTGCTCGGTCCCGTCATCGAGGTTCACGACGCGGACCGGCCGGGCGTCCTTGAAGAAGATGGCCAGGTTCGCCGCCTGGTCCGGCGTCTCCTCGATGCTCCGGGTCAGCTTGAACATGTCGGCCGGAGGGGGGAGCATCGGGTCTTCCAGGAGGCCCGCCTCGTAGGACCGGTGCATGATGTTCTCGTCGGAGGAATACGGCTTCTCGGCCGTGGCCTCGACGGGAATGCGATGCTCCGCGGCGAAGGCCAGCAGGTCGCGCCGCCCCTGGAAGCGGTCGAGGAAGCCCCGCTCCTTCCAGGGGGCGATCACCTCGAGCCGGGGCCCCAGCGCCGCGAAGGCGAACTCGAAGCGGACCTGGTCGTTCCCCTTCCCGGTGGCGCCGTGCGACACCGCCTGCGCCCCCTCGGCCAGCGCGATCTCGACCTGGCGCTTCGCGATGACGGGGCGGGCGAGCGCGGTGCCGAGCAGGTAGCGGTTCTCGTAGATCGCGTTCCCCGCAATGGCGGGAAAGATGAAGTCCGAGACGAACTCCTCCTGCAGGTCCTCGACGAAGACCTGGCTCGCGCCGGTCTCGATGGCCCGCTTCGCCACGTCGTCGAAGTCCTCCTGCTGCCCCACGTTCGCCACGTAGGCGATGACCTCGTAGCCGCGCTGGATCAGGACCTTGAGGATGCAGGCGGTATCGAGACCGCCGCTGTACGCCAGCACCACCTTCTTCTTCGACACCGCGCTGCTCCGGAGGGAGGATTCGAGGGGAGAACGATCGAATGAAACGCCGGGGAGGCCCGGGATCAAGCGTCGGGTGCCGCGGAACGGGGTTGCCCCCCGGAAGCCCGTGCCGGTAGCCTTCACCCATGGCAGCATCCATCCGCCCGGTAGCGCCCGCGCGCGTGAGCGCCGACGCGTGGGCCGTGACCTGGCTCGGCATCGTGCTGAACGTGGCGCTGGGCCTGGTGAAGATCGGGGTGGGGTGGTTCGGGCACTCCCGTGCGCTCGTGGCCGACGGGCTGCACTCGCTGACCGACCTGGCCTCCGACGCGGCGGTGCTCTTCGGCATGTCGGTGGCGGCCCGGCCGCCGGATGAGGGGCACCCGTACGGGCATCACAAGGCGGCGAGCCTGGTGACGCTGGCCATCGCCGGGTCGCTTCTCCTCTTCTGCCTGCTCCTGATTCTCGACGCGGTACGGGGGCTCCAGGCCGGCGAGGCCCGGGTCCCCCACCTGCCGACCCTGGTGGTGGCGCTGGGGTCGATCGCGGTCAAGGAGTTCATGTACCGGCGCACCCGCCGCGTCGGCGAGGCCACCGGCTCGCGCCTGGTCCTGGCCAACGCCTGGCACCACAGGACCGACGGCATGAGCTCGCTCGTGGCCGCCGCCGGGATCGGCGCGGCGATCTGGCTCGGGCCGG
>JBJHBX010000469.1:0-2961 GCA_050485725.1 Gemmatimonadales bacterium
AAAGGGTCCCGTCGGAGGCGGTGGAATGAAGGTGCAGGTCGATGCGAAGCGAGTCGGTCATGCTCGAAGCTGTACAGCCTGGCGCCATGTGAAAAGGGGCGGGCCCCCGGTGGGAGCCCGCCCCTTCGGTCTCGCGGTCCCGGTCGATCAGACCAGCGGGTTCCCCGGCCCGGCAATGGCGTCGAGGTCCACCGCCTCCTGGTCCAGGTCGATCCAGGCGGCTCCCGGGTCGAAGTCCGCGGGCGGGGCGTCTCCGGCGTACTCCGAGAGTACCGTGACCTGGTCGTTCTCCACCTTGAGCACGCCCCGGTTCACGAAGAACCGGCGCGACCCGCCGCCGGGAAGATCCACCGACAGGTCCCCGCCCCCCAGGAGCGCCATGAAGGGCGCGTGCCCGGGAAGGATGCCGACCTGGCCGTCCCAGGCCGGGGCGGTGAGGCTTGCCGCGGCCCCCTCGAAGACGACGGCGGCCGGCGACACGACGCGCACGTCGAGCGCGCCGCTCCGGCTCCGGCTCGTGTCGGCCATGTCAGCCCTCCTTCTCCATGCGCTCGGCCTCGGCGATCACGTCCTCGATGCCGCCCTGCAGGTAGAAGGCCTGCTCCGGCAGGTGGTCGAACTCGCCGGCGGCCACCCGCTCGAAGGACTCGATCGTGTCCTCGAGCTTCACGTACTTCCCGGGGCGGCCGGTGAACTGCTCCGCCACGAAGAAGGGCTGCGAGAGGAAACGCTGGATCCGGCGGGCGCGGCCCACGATGATCTTGTCCTCTTCGGTCAGCTCGTCCATGCCGAGAATCGCGATGATGTCCTGCAGATCCTTGTAGCGCTGCAGGATGCGCTGTACGTCCATGACCACCCCGTAGTGCCGCTCCCCGAGGAACTGCGGATCCAGGATCCGCGAGGTCGAGTCGAGGGGGTCCACCGCGGGGTAGATCCCGAGCTCGGCAATCGAACGCGAGAGCACCGTGGTGGCGTCGAGGTGGGTGAAGGCGGTGGCCGGCGCCGGGTCGGTCAGGTCGTCGGCGGGCACGTAGATGGCCTGCACCGAGGTGATCGAGCCCTCGCGGGTCGAGGTGATCCGCTCCTGGAGTTCACCCATCTCGGTGCCCAGCGTGGGCTGGTACCCCACCGCAGAGGGCATCCGGCCGAGGAGTGCCGACACCTCGGAACCCGCCTGCGTGAAGCGGAAGATGTTGTCCACGAAGAGGAGCACGTCCTGCTTCTCGACATCGCGGAAGTACTCGGCAATCGTGAGCCCGGTCAGCCCGACCCGCAGGCGCGCCCCCGGGGGCTCGTTCATCTGGCCGTAGACGAGGGCGGTGGAGCCGAGCACCCCCGCCTCCTTGAACTCGAGCCAGAGGTCGTTCCCCTCGCGGGTCCGCTCGCCGACGCCGCAGAAGACCGACCGACCGCCGTGCTGCATGGCGATGTTGTTGATCAGCTCCTGGATGATCACCGTCTTCCCCACCCCGGCGCCCCCGAAGAGGCCGGTCTTTCCGCCCTTCACGTAGGGGGCCAGCAGGTCGATGACCTTGATGCCGGTCTCGAAGATCTCGGTCTTGGGCTCCAGGTCGTCGAACTTCGGGGGCTCGCGGTGGATCGCCCAGCGCTCGACCGAAGCGGCGTCGTCACCGCCCACCGGCCCGGCCTCGTCCACCGGCTCGCCGAGCACGTTCAGGATGCGGCCCAGAGCCGGCGCGCCCACCGGGACCCGGATCGAGTCGCCGGTGTCGACCACGTCCATGCCGCGGACGATGCCGTCGGTGGACGACATGGCCACCGCGCGGACCTGGCCGCGGCCGATGTGCTGCTGGACCTCGGCCGTGACCCGCACCTCGGTCCCGCCGGCGGTGGTCGCCTCGATCCTGAGCGCGTTGTAGATGTCCGGCAGGTGCTCGGGCGAGAACTCCACGTCGAGAACCGGTCCGATGACCTGGACCACCTTTCCGATATTCTTGTCAGCCATGGTTCGTCTTGTCTCCGGTTACTCGAACGCGGCGGCGCCGCCCACGATCTCGGCGATTTCCTGGGTGATCTGGGCCTGGCGGGCCCGGTTGTAGGTCCTGCGGAGCGACTCCAGCATGTCGCCGGCGTTGTCGGTCGCGTTCTTCATCGCGGTGCGCCGGGCACTCTGCTCGGCGGCCGCGTTCTCGACCAGCGCCCGGTACACGAGGTTCCGGACGTAGAGCGGGAGGATCCGCTCCAGGATCTCGTCGCCCGAGGGCGAGAGGATGAAGTTGTCCGGGTCCACCCGCTCCCCCTCGGGCTCGATGGGGAGGAGCTTCCGGGCCACCGGGGGCGTCGAGAGCGCCGAGCGGAACTCCGAGGCCACCACGTACACCGCGTCGATCTCGCCGGCCTCGAAGCGTGCCAGCGGCTCCTTCACCAGCGATTCCGCGTCGGCGGGGCCCGGGTTGTCGGGAAGGTCGGTGCGCTCGACCGCCATGGCCTCGCCCTGGAAGCGGAAGAACCCGATCCCCTTCCGGCCGGCCACGTGCAGTTCGACCTCGACCCCCTCGCCCCGCAGCTCCTCGAGGAGGGCCCGGGCGCGCCGGATCAGGTTCACGTTGAAGGCGCCGGCCAGGCCCCGGTTCGACGTGAGCAGGATCACCACGGCCCGTCGCACCTGCTCGGGACGGCGCAGGATCGGGTAGCGGTCGGCGATGCCCGGGTTGTAGAGCGCCGCCACCATCTCCTCGAGGGCTCCACCGTAGGGGCGTGCCGCGTACACCCGGTCGGTGGCACGCTTGAGCTTCGACGTGGCCACCATTTCCATGGTGCGGGTGATCTGCCGCGTGTTCTCGACCGAACGAATGCGGCGCTTGACCTCTCTCGACTGCGACACGGTGTGTTCGTCCTCCTCGCCGGTTGGGGTTCAGGGATGCGGATGCGAGGCCGTGGGCTCGGGACCGAGCCTCAGGCCGCCGCCCCCTGCTCCGCCTCGAAGCGGGCGCCGAAATC
>JBJHBX010000470.1:0-2956 GCA_050485725.1 Gemmatimonadales bacterium
TGGTGGCGGCGATGGCGATCCCGGACCCCTTCGGCTTCCTGACGACGCCCATGACCGGGTTCGCCGCGGCCCTGACCCTTCCGGTGCTCGGGCTCCTTGCCACCCTCGTGGCCGGATGGGCCACGTGGACCCGGTGGCGCCAGGGGGAGGGGAGCCCATGGGCGCGGGTCGGCGTGACGGGCATGGTGGTCCTGGCGCTACTCTTCGCAGGGTCCCTGCACTACTGGAACCTCCTCGGATGGCGGATGTGAGGGGCGGGGCCGCGCGCGGGAGGCGGCGACGGGTCGCGGTCCTGCTGGGAAGCACCCTCGTTCTGGGGGGCGTGCTCGTGTTGTTCACGGCCTTCCGCACGACCCTCAAGGCCGACCGGGCGCGCGTGGAGGGGAGGGCCACGGTGCTCCCGTCGCCCTGGGGCGAGCTCGAGTACCTGGCCGGGGGTGACGAGGGTCCCTGGGTCCTTCTCGTGCACGGGGCGGGTGGCGGGTATGACCAGGGCGAGCTGATGGCGGAGCTCCTCCTTCCCGAGGGGTTCCGGTGGATCGCCCCCTCGCGTTTCGGCTACCTGGGGTCAGGGCTTCCCGAGGGGGCCACCCCCGACACCCAGGCCGACGCCTACGCCTGGCTCCTCGACGCCCTCGGGATTCCGGAGGTCGCGGTGGTGGCGCTCTCGGCCGGGGGCGCTTCAGGACTGCTTTTCGCCCTTCGGCACCCCGAGCGGACCTCGTCGCTGACGCTGATCTCGGCCGGCGTGACAAGGGTCGGAGATCCGGACCAGGCCTCCGCCGACTGGAAGGGCCGGATGCTCGTTCGCCTCTTCTCGCGGGACTTTCCCTACTGGGCGGTCACGACGGCCTTCGAGGGGAAGTTCATGGAACTGATGGGGGCCGACCGGGACGTGGCCCGGAACCTCACTCCGGAGGAGATCCGCTGGACAAGGCGCCTCATGGCGAGCATGCGTCCCGCTTCCCTCCGCGCCCGGGGGGCCCTGTTCGACAACCTGGCGCCTCCGGCGGGAGAGCGGGTCTCGGGGATCCGGGCCCCGACCCTGGTGGTCCATGCCGAGGACGACGGCCTCCAGCTCTACGAGAACGCCCGGTTCGCCGCAGCGACGATCCCGGGCGCCCGCCTCATCCGCTTCGAGAGCGGTGGCCACCTGGCCGTGATCACCGAGCGCGAGGTGATCAGGGAAGCGCTGGCGGGGCACATCCGGGATCACGCACGACCGGGCGACGCCGGGTTCGACTGACCCGCGCTTCCGGCCGCGCCCATCCCCTCACATCCAGCCGTCACATCCAGCGCGCGCCATTCACCCGCACATCGTGGGCCCGGTGCTCGGCGATCTTCCGGACGAGCTCGAGCGGCACCGGCCGGTCGTACGGAAGCTGCACCGTCCCCTTCCCCGTCCTGAACCCCGCGAGCTCCTCCTGGAAGGGCTCGAGCGAACCCGCCGTGGGCATGAAGTTCATGTGGGCCTTGAAGGCCGCAAAGGCAAAGAGGATGCGCTCCTCCTCGAAGACCGGGGTGCGCCACTTGATGGCCTCGGTCGCGTCGGGCGCCACCTCCTTCAGCACGCGGTAGACCTCGCGCAGGTGCGCCTGGGCCTGTTCGGGGGCGGCTTCGATGTACGCCTGGATCGTGCGGGGTTTCGAGTCCGTCATGAGCACCTGCCGTCAGGGGATCGTTTCCGTGCCTGGTGCGTCCGGCAAGGGAGTGACTGTCGCAATATGTGGGACCCCCACGTGCGCCCGCCATTCTCGCCGCGACCCGGTAATCCGGCGTTGCCCGGACCTCGGGGCCGGCCTACCTTTGCGTCCCTTCGGCAAGAACGCCGAAGCCGGAGCGCCCCCCCGCTTCGCACGGCGGAACCGGACGCACCTGGCCCGACACGGCCCCGTCGACAGGAGTTCCGCATGCGTTTCTCCGCCCTGGCGCTCGCCGCCCTTTCCCTCCTCGTGGCATCCGCGGCCGAAGCCCAGTCCGGCTCCTTCGGCAACTCCCTCGTCATGGCGAACGGCGAGATCATCGTCGCGGAGCCGACCAACAACTTCCGTCCCGGCACGGTCTACGTGTACCGTCCCGGGGACGACGGCTGGATCGAGGTCGACCGGCTCCAGTCCCCGAACGCCTTTCGTGCCGACGGCTTCGGCACCCTTCTCGCCCTGGCCGACGGCACCCTCTTCGTCGGGCAGCGCGAGGGTCCGGTGCACGCATTCACCCGTTCGGGAGGCCGATGGCGGCATTCCGGAACCCTCGAGGGCACCGAGACGCTCGGCGTCCAGCGGCCGGCGGAAGACCGGTCCGACTGGGGCGACATGCTCCAGATTCCCCTGGGATGCAACCAGCTCGGGTTCTGCGAGACCGACTTCGGCCTGAGCATGGTGGCCGGGGGCGACTGGCTCTTCCTGGGGGAGCCGGGTCTTCCGGCCGACGACGGCCAGGACCGCAGGTTCCTGGCCGCCGCGGCGGCGGTCGCGAGGTCCGGGGGCGGCGTGGTCCACGTGTACCGAAGGGGCGAGGGCGACCGGTGGGCCCCCCACGCCGTGCTCCAGCCGGCCGATGTCGCGCCCGGTGATCTCTTCGGGCGGGCGCTGGCGCTCGAGGGCGGAACACTCATGGTCGGCGCGCCGGGGCGATCGACCCCCGGGCCGAATCCGATCGATCGGGCGGGACAGGTCTACGCGTTCACGCTCGAGGGAGACAGCTGGACCGAGGCGGGCGTCGTCCACCGCGGGTCCGAGGCGAACGGCGGCGCCGGAAGCTCACTGGCCCTGTCCGGAAACCGGCTCGTGATCGGTGCCCCGGGCGCGGAAGACGGGCGCGGAGGCGCAGTCGTGGTGGAGCGCACCGCCTTTGCGGACGGCTGGACCGAGGCCTTCCGGCTCGCCGCACCCGACGGGGAACGCGGGGATCGTTTCGGGGCCGCCGTGGGACTTTCCGGCTTCGACGTCTGGGTCGG
>JBJHBX010000471.1:0-2944 GCA_050485725.1 Gemmatimonadales bacterium
CGGCGGACGCACGAGTTCATGGTCGGGCTTCTTGCGACCGCCCGTCCGGACCTCGCCCGGGGCGGGATCGTGACCGCCGAGGACCTCCTGGACCTGGGAAGACGGCGGCTCCTGGAGGGGGAGATGGCGGAGGTCCCCGCCAGCCGCGCGTGGGCCATGCGCGAACTGTCCTCCACCTACCTCCAGCTCGGCCGCCCCGACCCGGCGCTGGTCCTGGCCCGGGCCGCCGATTCCCTGCTCGCGCGCACGCCGGGCGTATCCGATTCCACCCGCGCCGAGGGCTGGGTGCTCCTCGGCGACATCCATGCCTCCGCGAACCGACTGGACTCCGCCTCGACCCACTTCGAGCGCGCGTTCGCGACCTGGCGGATCCGGTACCCGGTGCTCCAGTCGGCCGTGGCTTCGCGGCTCGCCTCCGTCCGGCGCCTGCAGGGCGAACACGAGGCCTACGTCGAGCTGATGGAGGAGCACTTCCGCGAGGCCATGCGGGGAGCCGGCGAGGCCGACCTCGAACGCGCCGTGGTGCTCGCGAACCGGGCCATCTTCCTGCGCGAGCAGGGGCGCGTCGCGGAGGCCGAGACCCACCTCCTGGAAGCCGATGCGATCTGGGCCCGTCACCCCGGCCTTCGGCCTTCCCAGAGGTCCGAATTCCTCGTGGTTCTCGCCAACAACCTGGCGGAGCAGGGGCGGGCGCCCGAGGCCGACTCCATCTACCGCGAGGCGCTGGCGGTCCAGCGTCGCATCCATCCCGACCACCCCTCGGTCGGATTCACCCTGACGGGGCTCGGCCTGGTTGCGCAGACCCTGGGGAATCCCGCCGCCTCCGAGCGGTGGCTCCGCGAGGCGCTCGAGCAGTTCACCCGGGGGTACGGGGAAGGGCACCTGCAGACGGCGAACGCCAGGGTAAACCTCGCCGAGCTGCTCAGCCGGGACGCCGCGTCCTCAGCCGAGGCCCGCACCCTCCTCGAGGCGGCCATCGAGGACCTCGAGCGGGAGGCCCCACGGTCCGGGGTCCTGGCCGTGGCGCTTCAGAACCTGGCGGGACTTCGGGCTGCGGGGGGAGACCTTCCCGCCGCGCGCGCGCTCTTCGATCGGGCGGTCCTCGTTGATTCGGCCAGTGGACGATGGGCCGCCGCGGCCACGGCGGCGGCGCGCCTGGCCGAGCGGGAGGAGGACGGAGGCGCCGAGGCCGCGGCCGAGGCCGCAGCCGACCGGGCCCTCGCGCTGAGCGGCTTGCTTCCCGAGCCGGGAGACCGTGCAGCCCTCCTCGATGCCCTCCAGGCCCGGTTCTATCGCGCCGTGATGGATCGTCCCGCGGAGGCCGCGGCACGGGCGGCGCTCCGACTGCGGGAGACGCACGATCCGGGCTCACCGGCGCTGGCCAGGTCCCTTGCCGAGGTGGCCTGGTGGGACGTATCCGGACGCCCCGGTGACACCGAAGCGGAGACGGCGGCCGAGGCAGCGGTCCAGCGGGCCATTCGCATCCTCCTCGACCACGATGGCGATGACGCGCCCGAGGTGATCGAGGCGGAGCGCGCGATCAGCGACGCGCTGATGGCGCTGGGACGCTACCTGGAGGTGGCCGCGCGCGAGGCCAACCTGCAGCGGAGGCTTGCCGGGGGGAACCGCCCCCTCCTCCTCGTGGAAAGCCTCGTGCGCGAAGGTTTCGCGCTCCGGTCGGCGGGGATCGACGGTCGCGCGGGAGAGGCGTTCCGCCGGGCCCTGGCCGAGGCCGAGGTGGGTCTCGGTGCGGGGCACCCGGTGGTCTCGGAGCTCCGGGGGCTCGCGGGGCGTGGGGGCGCGCGCAACTGACCTCCGCGGTGGCGCGAGAGGGTGACAGACCTGCCACTCGACCGCCCCCTCAGCGGCGGTGGCATCCCCAGTCGTCCCCTCCGAGACAAACGCCGCCAGCGTTCCTCGAACGGGCGAGCGCTGGCACGGTACGTCTCACCTACGGAGACGGGGCGTGCCATCGTCGCGCGCGCCCCAGGCGATGGGGGCGTCCGTCGACCCCTGGTCAGCGGAGCACCGCCCCCGCCAGGCCCCGGAAGGCGGAGGCCCCGTCCACCGTCACGAGGACCGAGAATCCCCCGAACCTGAGGTCCCGGGCCGTGCAGACGCCCTCCGGATCGCAGGCCTCGCCGCTCCGGGCCACCTCCCTCCGGCTGAGCTGGAACCCCAGGTGCAGATCCACCGGGGACCCCTCCTGGGCCGCACCGAAGAGGAAGGCCTGGAGGCCCGAGAAGCCGAAGAAGAAGAACTGGTCAAGGTGCGGGGAGGCCGCGGCCGCGGCCAGCCGGAGGCGGTCCTGGGAGGGCCACGCCGGGAAGTCCACCCCCAGCACAGGTCGGAAGGCGCCGGTGGGACGGATGTTCCGGAGCGAGAGGCCGTCGGCCTCTTCGCGAAGCTCGGACCAGCCGTCCTGCCGCGGGGTCCAAGCGCCCCCGAAGAAGAGGCGGGCGCCCTGCCGAGCCACCGCGTGGGCGGTGACCCGCCGCGCGCCCGTAGGGAGCTCGGCCCGCAGGTGCTGGCGGCCGACCCCGTATCCGAGCGTCCACCAGGCCCGAACGAGGCACTCCCCGCCTTCCCAGTTCGGGTCGCCCACGACCGGCGAGAGCCGCTCAGCGTCTTCGGACGAGAAGTACACGCGCATCTCGTGACACTCCTCGCTCCCAAGCCCGGCTCCCGCGATCCGGAAGACGAGGGGGTCGCGGAGCTGTCTTCCCAGGTACCAGAACTGCCCATCGCCGGAGACCAGTTCCAGGGTAAGCGCCGCCGGCTCCGGACCGGGGGGCTCCCCGGGAGCAGGGGCCGGAGGGGCCGAACCCTCCTGGGCGAGAACGGCCAGGGGTTGCCCGAACGGAACGACGAGGGCCGCGAGGAGGAAGCTGCAGGCGGCAAGCGGACGGGAAGATTTCGCGGCCGCACTCGTCTTTTCCATGCA
>JBJHBX010000472.1:0-2941 GCA_050485725.1 Gemmatimonadales bacterium
CGCGGCCTCCAGGTGGCTGGCCGCCCGGGCCGGGTCGAGGCGGGCCAGCGCAAGCAGCGCGTGGACCGGTCGGTGCCACTTCCCGGGGGACGCCGCGGCCAGGGTGCCGGCGAGCGCGTCGAGGGCGGCGACCGCGGTGGTGGAAGCGGTGGCGGCTGCCTCAGCCAGGTCGGCCGAGACACCGGACGCGCCCCCGGCAGCCCCGATCGCCCCGATCGCCCCGATCGCCACGTGGTCCGAGGGGTCGTCGAGCGCCGCGACGAGGGGGCCCAGGCCCCCGCTCTCCGATGCGGTGTGCTCATGGCGGGCCCAGGCCCGGACCCCCTCGAGGCGGACCGTGGCGTCGGCATCGGCGAGGGCCCGGCGGATCGCATCTTCCGAGGTGGCGGCGAGGGCGGCGTGGCGCCGGAGCTCGGGATCGTCGACCTCGAGGAGCCCGGTGACCCAGCCCCCGGGAGCCGGCCCCGCTGCGACCCTGGCCGCCGCCGCCGCCCGGCGCACCGGGTCCGGGAGCCCCGCATCTCCGGAAAGCGCCTCGACGGTGGCCTCGAGCACCCGCCGGGCCTCGCCCTCCCACCCCCGGGCCGCCGGGCTCCGGAAGAGGAAGAAGGCACCCCGGGCCACGCCGAGAAGCCGCTCGTCGTGGCCCACATCGCCCGCCGGATGCGCGGCCACCGCCGCGATCCGGGCCGCCCGGGCATCGAGCTCGGGCCCGCCCCCGGTCACGCGGAGCCGCCCCAGCGCCCGGGCCAGCGCCCCCTGCACCCGCGGGTCGGACTCGGCATCGAGGCGGCGCTCGAGAAGGGCCGACGCCTCGGCCACCCCCTCGCCCCGGTGCACCGCCTGCGCCACCGCGTTCGCGGCCTCGATCCGGACCCGGGGCTCGGCATCCTCCAGCGAAGGCGCGAGCGCCCGCACGAACTCCGGCCGCTCGAGCCGCCCGAGCCCCCGCGCCGCCGCCTGACGCACCCCGGGGGCATCGTGGGCGAGGAAGGCGGCCATCCGCTCCGCATCTCCGGGTTCGAGCGCGCGCCCGTCCTCGAGGGCCATCAGCGCGAGCCAGGCCGAGCGGTCCTCCGACAGGTCGGCCTCGAGCAGGGGCCGGTCCATGGCCACCCCCCCGGGAAGCTCCAGCCCCGGCGCCACCACACCCCGGGGGGCCTCCGGTGGGCGGGGGAAGAGTGCCGAGAAGAGCAGGACCCCCACGAGCACCGCAACCCCGGCGTAGAGCCAGTGGCGCCAGCCAAGGCGTGCGCCAGGAGGCGCGTCATGGCCCGTGTCTGGGCGCGCGCCGGGGGGCGGCTTCCGGTCGGCGGTCACGGGGCCACCTCGACCACGATCTTCCCGAAGACCTTCCCGCCCTCGAGGCGCCGATGGGCCTCGGCCACCCCCTCGAGCGGCACCACCTGGTCCACGACCGGGCGCAGCGCGCCCGCGAAGAGGAGCTCCATGGTCCGCGTGAAGTCGGCGGGGCTCCCCATGGTCGTGCCCAGGATCGAGAGCTGCTTCCAGAACACGTGCCTGAGGTCGGTGGTCACCTTCGGGCCGGTGGTGGCGCCATAGCAGACCAGGCGTCCCCCGGGGGCGAGCGCCTTCACGAGGGTGTCCCAGAGCGCCTCGCCCACCGAGTCCACGACCAGGTCCACCCCGCGGCGCCCCGTGGCCTGGCGGATCCCCGCCGCCGGGTCCCCGTCCAGCCGGTCGATGGCATGGTGCGCCCCGAGCGCCCGGAGTCGCTCGCAGTTCTCCGGGCCCGAGGTCAGCACGAAGACCTCGGCCCCCGCGTGCCGCGCGAGCTGGACCGCGGCCACCGCGACCCCGCCCGAGCCCCCGGTCACGAGCACCCGCTCGCCCGCCTCGAGCCGTCCCCGACCGAAGAGCGCCCGCCACGCCGTGACGCCCACGACCCCCATGGCCGCCGCGTCGGCCTCGCGCACCGCGTCGGGCAGGTGCCGGAGGTTCGCGGCGGGGACCACCGCGTACTCCGCGAACCCTCCCTGCGTGTGCTCGCCGATGACCCGGAAGACCGGATCCGGCACCGGCCCCCCGCGCCGCACCCCCTCGATCCAGTTCCAGTCCAGCGTCGGATCGACCACGACCCGCGCGCCCACGAGCTTCGCATCCACCCCGGGACCCACCGAATCCACCCGCCCTGCCAGGTCCGACCCGCCCACGTGGGGCATGGGGATCTCGAAGGGAAGCCCCCGGCGCACCCAGAGGTCCAGGTGGTTCAGCGACGACGCGACGACCCGCAGCCGGACCTCGCCCGGGCCCGGCTCGGGGCGCTCGATCTCCTCCAGGGAGAGGACTTCGGGACCGCCATGTTCGTGGAAGACGACTGCGCGCACGCGTGCCTCCGATGAGGTGAATGAACCGGCTCCGGAGTATAAGGCACCTGTCACACCGGGGCATCCCGGTTCGTTCTCCCATCGGATCCCGCCGGTTGCGGCCGGCCGCAGCCGGCTTCCGCCAGCCCGCAGGACGAAGGCGGTGAACGGGGCCGCATCCCCCGTGCATCGCATCCCCTGTGCATTGGAACACCCGCCCCCGCCCAGGAGCCCACGAAATGCCGCACGCACCCGCACCCCGCACCTTCCGCCCCCTCGTCGCCGTGGCGCTCGTGGCGCTCGGTACCGCCGGCTGCGACTGGATCACCGGCGGCGGCGACCCCAGCGGGCCGCCCCCCGAGATCACCGAGCTCCCGCGGTCCCTGACGGTGGCCGAAGAGGCCGTGATCCGCGGAAGCACCGCCTTCGGCCTCAACCTGCTGCGCGAGGTGGTCCGCGACGAGCCGGGAGCGACCCACCTTCTCTCGCCCTTCAGCGCGTCGATGGCGCTGGGCATGGCGCTGAACGGCGCAGACGGGGCCACCTTCGACGAAATGCGCGAGACGCTGGGCTTCGCGGACCGGGGCGCGGAGGCCCTCGACGGCGATGCGATC
>JBJHBX010000473.1:0-2937 GCA_050485725.1 Gemmatimonadales bacterium
TCACGAGGTGGGGAACCCCGACCCCGTCGGGCTCCAACTGGCCCGGACCGGCCCGCCGGCCGAGCGGGAGGAGACCCTGCTCGCCGCGCTGCGCGACGCCGTCGACGCGGCCCGGAACGAGCGCTCCGCCCCGGAGCAGCGGCGATCCGCGGCGCTCCGTGCCGACGCCACCCTGGAGGAACTGGCCGTGGTGGAGGACTGGCGACCCCTCCTCCGGGCCGAACTGCTGGCGCCCCTCGGTGATACCGCGGCGGTGGATCGGGCCCTCGACATGCTGGACCCGGCCACGCGGCTGAGGGAGCGCTGGGGCTCCGAGTTCCGGGTCCTCGCGTGGGAGTCCGCCGGAGACGCTGAGGGAGCCCGGCGCGTCGCAGAGGCGGAGGCCCGGCACGCATCCACCCCCTCGGCGGCGGCCGCCAACTGGGCCCGGGCCGGGCGACTGGCCCTGGCCGCCCGCGATACCGCCGCCGCGCGGGGAGCGTTCCGGCAGGCGCTCGCCGAGGGGCCCGAGCACACCGGAGCGCAGGAAGCAGCCAGGGTGATCGACCGGATCGCCGGCGGGTCGGAGGTGGATGCCCGGATCCTCGGGTACGCGCTCCTTGCGGCGGGGGCGTGGGAGCCGGCCCTTCGGCGGCTCGCCCCACTGGTCCGCGACCGACGGCTCGACGGGGTGGAGGAAGCACGGGTCCGGGGCGAGCTCGGACGGGCGCTCGTCGAACTGCGGCGACCTGCCGAGGCGCGCGAAATGCTGGCCCCGGCGACCGGTGAGGCGGTCCCGGCACCGCTGGCCGTACCCGCCCTCTACTGGACCGGCATGGCCGCACTCCAGCAGGGACGGCAGGGCGAGGCCCGGGACGCCTTCCTCCGCCTTGCCCGGAGGGCACCCGAGAGCCAGCTGGCCGAAGATGCACTCCGGCTTCTCGTCGAACCGGTGCTCGCCGCGGGACGCTACCGACAGGAGTCCGAACTCCTGCACGAGTTCTTCCGGGTCGGGGTGGGGTCGCAGGCGAGCGAGCTCCTGGCGGTCCAGTTCGGTACCCGCAGGTACCTGGCGGGGGACTTCGCCGGCGCCGCCGAGACCTTCGATCGCTACCTGGAAGGTGCCCGTCGCACCGCCACCCGGCAGCAGGCCGCATACTGGGCGGCGCTCTCGCACGGCCGGCTCGGCGACGAGGAGAGCGCCCGCGAACGGCTCAGGACCGCGTGGGCGGATGACCCGATCTCGTTCTACGGCGTGCTCGCGGGCGAGCGACTGGGCACCGCGGTCCTGGATCCGGCGCTCCCGACCGGGCCCTCGGTGGTTCCGGGGCTCGGGAACGAGCTCCGCAGTGCCATCACGCGCCTGCGCGTTCACCAGGTGGTCCCCACCCCCGGCTCCTTCGCCTTCGAGCTCGAGCGCCTCCAGGAGCACTTCTTCCGCCGGGGCGACGGTTCCTACGACTTCGCGGAAGCGCTCCAGGCGAACGGATTCCCGATTCAGGGCGTCGTACTCGGCCGCGAGATCCACCGCCGCGAGGGCGAATGGAACCTTCGGCTTCTGCGGATCGTCTTCCCCTTCCCCCACCGGGAGGTCATCGTCCGGGAATCGAGGGCCCGGGGCCTCGACCCATTCTTCGTGGCGGGACTGATCCGGCAGGAGTCGATGTTCCACCCGTCCATCGCGAGTTCAGCGGGTGCGATCGGGCTGATGCAGCTCCTGCCTGGAACCGCTCAGGAGGTGGCCCGCTCGCTCGGGATCCGCTACGAGCGGCCCCGCCTCGAGGAGCCCGAGTACAACGTGCGGCTGGGCACGCAGTACCTGGCCCAGATGCTCCGGCGTTACGACGGTCGGGCCGAGGACGCGCTTTCGGCCTACAACGCAGGCCCGGGGCGGATCAACCAGTGGCGGCAGCGCCCCGAGTACGGGGACCGGGACGTCTTCATGGAGCACATCCCCTTCCGGGAAACGCGGCACTACGTCAAGGTGGTGCAGCAGAACAAGCGGATCTACACCGCGCTCTACGGCTGTGCCGGGTTCACGCCCTGCCTGGGTGACTCGTACATGGCGGCGGTGGCGCGCAGCCCCTACGCCGGCGGTCAGCCCGGTTCGTCGGTGGCCCGGTAGGCGCCCGTCTCCGCCGCGGGGATCAGCACGTTCTCGAGGAGGTCGTGGAGCGCCCGGGTCGGGGCGCCGGCCCGCCCGCCCACGGGGTTCGAGGTGGTGACGACGGTAAGCTCCAGCTCCGGCACGAGGAAGATGTACTGCCCCCCGTGCCCCCACGCGAAGTAGACGTCGTAGCCGCCGTACTCCCGGATCCACCAGCCCAGCCCGTGTCCGTGCCCGTTGAAGCGCGAAGTGCCCCGCTGGATCCACGATGCCTGGATCCACTCCTCCTGCACCAGGCGGCGGCCCTCGTGCACCCCACCCTGCCGATGGAGCTCCCCGAACAGGAGCATCTCCCTCGGCAGAAGACCCATCTCGTTGCCACCCAGGTAGATGCCCTGAGGATCGCGCGTCCACGGTGACAGGGTGATGCCGAGCGGGGCGAAGAGCACCTCCCTGGCCCACGCGAGCGTCGAGCGCCCGGTCACCCGGGTCAGGATCGCGGAAAGGACGTGGGTGTTCCCGGTGCTGTAGACCATTCGGCCGCCCGGCTCCTCCACGAAGGGCCGCCGGAGCGCATCACGCACCCAGTCGCGGCTGGCCACCCAGCCTCCGTAGTTCCCCGACGAGGTGGACTGGAGCCCGGCCTGCATCGACAGCAGGTGTCCCACGGTCAACGTCTCGATCCTGGGGTCGTCGTTCACGCCAAGGTACTCGGGCAGGATGTCGAGGACCCTCTGGTCCAGCCCCTCCAGGTACCCCTCCTCGATGGCGATCCCCACGAGGGTCGAGATCACGCTCTTGGACGCCGACTTGATGTTCGCGATCCTCCGCGGACTGGCGCCGTTGAAATA
>JBJHBX010000474.1:0-2935 GCA_050485725.1 Gemmatimonadales bacterium
CCCTGACACTGTAAGGTATCCAACCGTCACTTCCTCCGTCCGGGCGTCCTCCCGGGCGGAACCACATCCACATCGACAAGGGAGTGACACATGACGACCCACGCTTGCGACGAACCGCAGGGGCGCCGGAGCAACTCCGAACCCGGATCTACCCCGACCCCCCTCCGCGCCGGCTGGCCGGGGCTCGTCCTCCTGCTTGCACTCGCTTCGGGGCCGACCGCCCTGATCGCCCAGCAGGTGGTCCAGCTTCCCCCGGCCGACCGACAGCTCGACGTGCGGATCGACCCGGCTTTCGAAGTGGGCGGGCGGAACGCGCCCGGATGGGCCCAGTTCACCGAGCCTGCCGCCCTCGCCTTCGATGGGAGCGGGAACCTTCACATTCTCGACCTGCGACACCATGCGCTGGTCAAGGTCGACCGGTCCGGAGGGCTTGTTCACCAGTTCATCAGGCAGGGCGACGGGCCGGGAGAGATCACGCGGGCCGGTGGGTTCGGCGTGCTCCCGAACGGCCGGGTCATGATCATCGATGCCGGGCGGCGCACCCTCTCCTGGTTCGCGCCCACCGGCGAAGCGCTCCGGAGCGTCCCCTTCGATCCGGCCCGGGGCGGCATCCCCACACCGCCCCTGGCGCCGCATCCTTCCGGCGGGTTCGTCTCGCTCCAGACGGCCACGATCATGGAAGGGCCCGCGCCGGTGGGCGCTGCCCGAGGTGGCTCCGCCTGGCCCATTTCCCTCTTTCCCGAAGAGGGCGAGCCCAGGCGCGTCTTCCAGGCATGGCGCCCCCCGGCCCCCGAAGTGACCGGGCCGCCCATTCGCTCCGGGCAGGGCACGGTCACGATCGGGCAGGGGCCCGGAGGCCGCGTTTTCGACCCGGCCCCGTCGTTCGGTGTGCTGCCCGACGGCCGGATCGTCGTGGCGGACACGACCACCTGGACGATCCGGGTGGCGAGCCCCGACGGCCGGCTCGAGCGCACGCTGCACCGCGCCGTCCCGCCGCGAAACGTGACCAGGGCCGATCGCGAGGCCGAGCTCGAACGCCGCCGCACCCAGCTCCTGTCGGGCGGGGGGCCCCGCGTGACGGTGTCGACCACGAGCGCATCCGGGGGAGTGCAGCAGATGGACCAGGAGCAGATCCGGAGGAACCTCCTGGCCCAGCTCGACCTCCTTCAGTTCGCCGAGGTGATCCCGGCCATTTCCAGGATCCGCACCGATCCGGAGGGGCGGATCTGGGTGGAGCGCCCGGGACGGAGGCTCGGCGAACCCGGGCCCATCGACGTCCTTTCGGCAGAGGGCAGCTACCTGGGCACGATCCCCGCCGGGACCCTTCCCTTCCCCATGGCCATGGGGCCGGGAGGGCTCGTGGCCTGGGTCGAGACCGACGCCCTCGAGGTACCCACGGTCGTCGTTCGGCGCGTATCGTTTCCGGCGCGCTGAGCCGGCGGGGGTCGCAGGGGGCGCCGGGTCTCCGACTCGGCGCCCTCGAGCGCCCCCAGGAAACGGGCCAGGTCCCGGGCGGCCCACCGGTGCACCTCGATCCGCGCGATCCCCCTGGGGTCGCGGCAGAGTGCGCGCAGCACGAGGCGCCCCCGCAGCGAACAGGGCGCGAGGAAGGCGTAGTGATGCACTCCGTCGAGCACCTCGAGGCTGGCGCCCGGGACCTGGTGCGCCAGCGCCCCCACGTCGGGATCGGCCAGGACCTGGTCATCGGCACTTCCCACCACGAGGCGCACGGGTACCTCGATCCCGGCGAGGGATGCAGGGTCCAGGGCCGGTGCGAGCGCCGGGGCCAGGGCGTAGACCGCGCGTACCCGGGCGTCCCGGAAGGAGGCCTCCGCCATCGACCCGGTCGCGACGGTCTCCTCCGCTTCTCCGCCCCGGGTGATCTGGTCGATGAGCGCCATCGGGCCCGCTTCCAGGGCGTCCCGGCCGGCCTCCGGGGGGAGGCGACACGCCGGGTGGTCGGGGAGGGCCCGGCAGTGCCCGGACCATCGGTCCAGGTCGATCCGCGCACCTGCCACGAGGAGGGCCGTGGCTCCGCCCAGCGAGAACCCGGCCACGGCGATCCGGTCCGGGTCGATTCGGGAACCGAAGACCTCGTCTGCCAGGAGGTGGTCCAGCAGGACCGAGACGTCCCGGGCCCGCTCCCACCAGACGACGAAGCCCTCGGGGAGGAGCCCACCCTCTGCTGCCGTGTTTCCGTGGTGGTTGAGCGCCGCCACCAGGTACCCCCGGCCGGCCAGCGCCTCGCCGAGCCAGGCCATCTGCGCTGCGGACCCGCCGGTACCGTGGCTCATGACCACGAGTGGAAGGGGCCCCCCGGACCGAATCGCCGCTCCGGCGGCGCTCCTTCCCGCCCGGAAGGGCCCCACGGACCACGGTTCTTCCCGGGCTTCCCCGCCGGCCGGATACCACACGATGGTGGCCATCGGGCGCGCTCCCTCGCCCGCCCACGAGGCACGTGCATCGTCCTCCCAGTTCAGCACCGTGCGCCCCACCGGGAGATCCCGGACGTCGGGCGCGTGGCATCCTGCGAGCAGGAGAAGCGGAAGGAGAAGCAGAGTTCTCGGGAAGCGGCGATCCGAGGGTGAAGGCATGGCGGCGCTCCTGGCGGGTGGTTTGGAAGGGGGGGCGGCACCGGCCGAGAGCACGGCGAGCAGTGTGCTCTGCAGGACGCCGGGGCACCGCGGGAGGTTTCAGAGGCCGCCGGGATCACGCGTTCCGGAGCCTCGTGTCGAAACCCGGACGCATCGTGTCACGCCCGGGGACCCCCGTTCGTTCTTACGATGTAAGAACACACATCCCACCCCTTGGAGGAAGCATGATGCGACGAAGATGGCTCTGGATCGCGGTGTGCCTCGTGGCCGCCGGATGCGGTAGCGACATCGCGGGCCCGGCGGGGAGCTGCGTAGCCCTGGTGAACGTCTCCGGCGTGGCC
>JBJHBX010000475.1:0-2926 GCA_050485725.1 Gemmatimonadales bacterium
ACCGACACCCGCGGCGGCCCGGCCCGCCTGCGTCGTCCTGGCGCGTCGGCCCTCTTTCGGAAACCCCTGCCGGGGCTGCGGTGTCTGAAGGCCCATGCCCTGTGCTTCCGTCCACCTGATGCTTGCCGGTCGCGTGCTCCGCGCGTGGGAGGCGGCCCCCTCCGCCTCGCCGATTCCGGTGGGCGATCCGGAGCACCGGGTGGCCTTCCTCGGGGGTGCCCTGGCGCCCGATGCCGGCTTCGTGCCCGGGACCGAGCGGCGCATGTCGGAACTGGCCCACTACGTGTCTCCCGGGGACCTTTCGCGGAGCCTGCTCGCGCGGGCCCGCACCGGCCCCGAGACCGCCTTCGCCCTGGGGTGGGCCACGCACGTCATGGGTGACGTGGAGCTTCACCCCGTGGTCGGACGCTCCGTGGGGGAGTTCCTGCACGGGGACCGGGAGCTGCGCATGAACGCGGCCGATGACGTGACGACCCACGTGAGCCTCGAGGTCGGGCTCGACCTGGAGGTGGTGGAGGCGGAGGGAAGGGCACTCCCCGCGGTGCCGGGGCCCGACTGGTGGGCCGAGCCGGCGGGCGGCGACTTCCTGCTGGGGGCGCTCGAGGCGACGTATGGCGTGCGATGGCCCCGGGGCCCGCTACTCCGGGACCTGAGGAGGTCCGCGGGGATGATGCGCCGCTGGCCGACCACGCTCGCGGTCGTGGCCCGGAGCGGGGATGGCGGGGTGGCGTCGCGTCTCCTCGGGATGGCCCGCGCCCGGGCGAGCCAGGGCTCCGCCCTCCGGGGGCTTCTCGGACCTCGCCGCCCGCCCCGTTGGGTGACCGACCAGGTGATGGCCTGTGCCGCAGGCTTCGCATCCCGCTTCCAGGAGGCGGTGGAAGGCGGCCTCGCCGCCCTCGGGAACCGCAACCTGGAGACGGGGATCGAGACGCCTCCGGGGAGCGGACACCCCGCCACCGACGCGGCGTGGGCAGCGCTCGAGCGGGTTCGCACAGGGGGGGGCGAGCGGTGGGTGAGGTGTCGTGCCTCGACGTCCGGCTTGACCCGAAGATGACCGGGCCGGTATAGGTTTGGGGAAATTCTCCCAATGAAAGGGTGAGACCCTGCTACCGGGCGATGGAGCCCTGATTCGAGGAGCCGGTAATCATGGAACGGAGCCCCCCGGTGAAGCGCGCGGGCCGGGTCGTGGAGGTCGGGGTCGTCCTGGTCTCGGGGCTCATGGCGCTCGGTCTTTGCGAGGTCGGACTGAGACTGTTCATTGCGGACACCGAGGCCTACTTCGTCCATCGTCCCGGATCGGTGACCGTCTTCTTGCCTGATACGGCGTTCATCCAGGGGGTCGAGGGTCCGTCCCGCTTCGAGGTGAACGACCTTGGAATGCGGGGCAGACCACTCGAGCCCGACGCTGACGAGTACCGGATCGTCACCGTGGGTGCAAGCACCACCGAACTCCTCTTCATGGACGGGCCGAGGACATGGCCCGCGATCGTGGAGCAGGGGCTCTCGGCAGGCGGTGCCGGCGTCTGGGTCGGAAACGTAGGGAAGGCAGGCGCGAACGCACGGGACCACGTACTTCACGTCCACCATGTTCTCGACCAGGTGCCCGTCATCGACGCGGTCCTTCTGCTGGTCGGGGTCAACGACCTCACCCTCGCCCTGGCCGATGGTGAGACCTACAAGACGCTTCCCCCCCTTTCCGACTCCCTGGCTTGGGCCGAGCAGGCGGAACGCGCGTTCGCCCTCCGTCCGGGGTCGATCTCCCGACCCCTGTATCCGGGGGAGCATCCCTGGTTCAAGCACACCGCACTCTATCAGACCGCCGCCCGAGCCCGGCTTCAGTTTGCCTCCTGGAGGGCGGCCTCCGGGATCACCCAGGACCAGGTCGGAGAGGTCGTCGGGCGATGGCGTAGTCACCGGGCCGCCGCGACGGAATGGTTGACCGAGCTGCCGGACTTGGCGCCGGCCCTCGCTGTCTACCGCGGCTACCTGGACCAGATCGTTGATGAGGCGGAGGGCCGAGGAGTGCGATTGGTCCTCATCACCCAGCCCTTCCTGTGGAAGGCGGGCATGTCGCCGGAGGAAGCTGCTCGGCTCTGGCTCGGAGGCGACACCCCCGCGTTCATGGACCGGCCTGGAGATCGTTACTTCACGGCGGAAGCGCTGAAGGAGGGTCTCGAGGCCTTCAACGACGTTCTCCTCGAAGTCTGCGATGTGCGCGGGATCGAATGCATCGATCTGGCGAACCGCATTCCGAGGACGACCCACTACTTCTACGACGACGTCCACTTCACCGATGCGGGATCTGCGGAGGTTGCTGGCGTCGTGCTCGAGCACCTGCGCTCGCGACCGCCCTTCGCGGACCTCCGGTGAACCGGGCGGTGCCTTGCCACCCGGAGCACTTCGCGACAGACTCCGGTCGGGGCTTGGACAAGCAATGCGCCCAAACTCCCGGGCCGGGATGGCGGAACGGTAGACGCGGAGGTCTCAAAAACCTCTGGGAGCAATCCCTTGTGGGTTCGATTCCCACTCCCGGCACTCATTGCAACACAACGACTTGTGGGCCCTGCCGCGTGGTCTTGCGGCAGGGCCCACAGTGCCTGAAAATGGCTCTTCCCCCAAACGCGTCCCTGGGACGGAGGGGGGCCTGGTGAAGCAAGGAGGGTGAAGCGGGGGAGGACGGAGCGGTGGCGGGGTGTGGGCCATGGTGGGGGCCTCGGAGGAGTTGAGTCGCCACTCTTCCCACCCCAAGGAGAGCCCACCATGTCCACGAGCCTGGTGTACCACGCCTTCGGGCTCGAAGGCTACACCTACGTTCGGACCGAGTACGTTGGCGGTGAGATCCACCTCCGGGTGCGACCGAAGCGTCAGAAGCTCCGCTGCGGGGGATGTGGTAGCCGGGAGGCGATCCGAAAGGGAAAGCGGCAGC
>JBJHBX010000476.1:0-2900 GCA_050485725.1 Gemmatimonadales bacterium
CGACCTCGCCGCCCCCCTGCCGCACGAGCGCAGCAAGTGCGAACGAGGCCGACATGGCCCGGTCCACGGCGTTCCCGATCGTGCGAACGTGATCCCTGGCCAGGCTGTCCACCCTCGTGCGCTCGCTTGCCTGCCGCTGGGCGTCCATGTAAAGGGCCAGCGCGCCCGCCAGCACGAGGGCGGTGAGGGAGGCGAGTCCAACCAGCCAACGGTCCCTGCGCGCAAGCCCGCGGGGGCGGGGGGGTGCGCCTGCCGGGGATGCGGAGCTCATGGCCAGTCCTCGTCGGGGGTGTGCTCGACCTTACCGGGGCCGCAGGAACGATGCCATGGACGGGTGCCGCCGGTGCTGCATGAACTCCCAGTCGGTGTGCACGTTGAAGTAGACCTGGGAGCCCTCGCGAGCCGCCTGCCGGAGGAGGGCCACGGCTGCCTCGACCTGGCCCGCCCGCGCGGCGATCCTCGCCCGCCGGTACGTGTGGGCCCCGAAGGGCCAGGCAGGACCGTTGGCTGCGAGGGTATCGGAGGCGGCGCCCGCCGACGCGAGGTCCCCGAGGGCGGCCGCGGCGCGTCCGAGCCCGGCCAGGGGGTCCATCAGCTCCGGAAGGGCTTCGCGGAGCTCCCGGAAGATCGCCTGCGCCTCGCGGGCGTCGTCGCCGTCCCCGGTGGCAAGGAGGGCCTCGGCCAGGGTGAAGCGCCGTTCGGGAGAGGGGTCTTCGGCCACACGCGCCCGCGCCAGCTCGATCGCCTCCCGGAAGAGGCGCATCGCCTCGGCCTCGCGACCGTTGATCCTGTGGAAGCCGCCCATCCAGCGCAGGAAGTCGGGGGGACTCGAATGGCGCCCCCGGGCCTCGTCGAGCACCCGTTCGAGCTCGCGGCTCCGCCCGAGGGAGGCGAGGGCGCGCCCCTCCATGTAGAGCACGCCGAGGCCGGCGGGCAGGCTTTCTCGAGATGCCCGGGCCACCCTGAGCTCGGCCCGGTGCTCTCCGAGGGCATGGTGCGCATGGGCCCACGCCGCCCAGTACGCATACCACCCCCGCAGTTCCCCCCGCGCAGGATCGGCTCGGCGGGCCTCGGTGACGGCCTCGCGCATCCGGTTCACCTTCACGGCATCCTGCACGAGCTGCGCGTGCCCGATGGTCCCGGGCACGAGGATGCCGTCGTCGACCCCCTGTCGATGCACCCGGTAGCTGGCCTCGTGGTCTCCGGCGAGGATCGCCTCGAGGAACTCGACTCCCAGCCGCGCCAGGGGGTCCGCGGCGTCCATCAGTCCCCGGGTCCGCTCGAGTCGCTCGGCCAGCCCGCCGTAGTTGCCCATGTTGGCTTCGGCCAGGGCACCCAGGAAGATCGGCATCAGGAAATCGGGGGCCCGGGCCTCGGCCTCGTCCATGAGCTGCAGCGCCTCGGCCCAGCGTCCATGGATGAAGAACTCCTTCCCGCGGATGTAGGGGAGGTAGGCGTCGAGGGGTGGGGGCTGGTCCACGAGGCGTCGCTCGTGCTGCGTCATGCGGGGTTCGACCTCGAAGGCCACGGCCCCCACCACCACGTCGCGCAGGCGCTGGATCCCCTCCAGGACCCCGCTCCGGTGCGAGGTGACGGGATCGAGCGCCCTCAGCACCATGCCCGTCCGGCCGCTGACGAGCGAAACGGCGAACCGGATCGAGTCCAGGTCCAGGTAGTAGCTTCCGGTCACGACGACCCCTGCGCCCATCGATGAGGCGAGGACCACCGGGTCCCGGGATTCGGCCGCCAGGAGCATCGCCGTGGTGGAGGGGATCGTTCGCCCGGTCCCCTCGCGGGCGACCCCCTCGGTGAGCCAGTCGGCCGCCATGGCCCCGATCTCCGCGAGGCCGGTGTCGCCGGTCCGATCCTCGAGGGGAAGCACCAGCACGAGGTCAGGGGCCCACGAGGTTGCCCGCGTGATCCCGGGAAGGCCCGGCACCCACCCTTCAGGGATCGCCACGAGAAGCCCGACCGCGGCCGCGGCGAGGGCGCCGGCGACCCAGAGGCGGCCTCGACGAGGCCGGCGTCCCCTGCCGTCGGCCCGGAGCGCCGCGCCGTTCGCGCCGCCGCCGGCGTCGGCGCCGAGGATCGCCTCGACCCGGCGGGCGTCGGTCGGCCGAGCCGCGGGATCCGGCTCGAGGCAGGCGCGGATGGCCGCTTCCAGGGGGCCTGGGACATCTGAGGCGCCATCCAGGGCGGGGAGTGCCCGGGAATCGGAGGGCGCGGAAGGCCCGGACGGAGGCGGTGGTGGAGGGGATCCCGTTGCGAGGGCGTGGAGAACGGCGCCCAGGCTCCACAGGTCCGAGCGTGCGTCGGTGCATTCTCCTCGGAGCTGCTCGGGGCTCATCCACGCACGCGTGCCACGGGAACTTCCCGCGCTACCCGAGCGGCAGGCGATCCCGAAGTCCACCAGGCGCAGCCCCTCGCCGGGCGTGAGGATCACGTTCGAGGGCTTCACGTCGCGGTGAACGATCCCGGCGGCGTGGGCGTGGGCGAGCGCGGAGGCGAGCTGGCGCCCGATCCGGAGGGCCTCGGTTCCGGGAAGGGGAAGGGGGGCGCGGCGGAGCCGCTCGGCGAGCGTGATCCCTTCGTGGCATGCCATGGCAATGAAGACGCCCTCACCCAAGGCTTCGTCCACCTCGTGGACGACCCCCACGTTCGGGTGGTCCAGGCCGGCCGCCATGCGCGCCTCGGCAAGGAGCGCCGCCCTCGATTCGGGGTCCCCGATCCGTTCACCCGGGAGGAGCTTGAGCGCCACGTCCCGCTCGAGAGGCAGGTCGCGAGCCCGGTAGACGATGCCCATTCCTCCGCGACCGAGGACCCCGTCGACGCGGTAGCGCCCGATCCGTGTTCCCGGCGGAAGGTCACCGGTTCCAGCCGCATCTCCCGGGCCTCCCGAC
>JBJHBX010000477.1:0-2894 GCA_050485725.1 Gemmatimonadales bacterium
GGGCCTCGTCGAACTCGTCCCCCGAGGGCGAAGCCGGGGCGCCCCCGGAGGCGGGCCCGCCTCCCCCCCTGGCCGGGGCGCCGGGGGCGACCGCGGATGCGGCGGCATCGCTCGCGGCCGCCCCCCTTCCCTCCCCGGACCCCACAGCCGGTGGGCGTTCCCGGCCGTCGTGCGAGGGTGCGGCTCCGCCCTCCTTGTAGCGCCAGTGCGCGGCGATTCCGAACTCCGCCGTCCGGTGCATCTCCTCGGTGCGGATCTGGACCTCGTAGCGCCGCCCGCCCGGGCCGAACACCGTGGTGTGCAGCGAGCGGTACATGTTGGACTTCGGCGTGGCGATGTAGTCGTGGAATCGGTCCTGGATGGGCGTGTACTTCGAGTGGATCAACCCGAGGGCCGCGTAGCAGTTCTGGACCGAGTCCGTGATGACCCGCATCGCCATCAGGTCGTAGATCTCCTCGAAGGGCTTCCCGCGTCGCGTGATCTTCCGGTAGATGGACCAGAGGTGCTTGGGGCGACCGGTCACCTCCGCGGGGATGCCCGCCTGCCGCAGCAGCTCGTCGATGGGACGCTGCATCTCGAGGATCTGCCGTTCCCGCTCCTTCCGGCGCTGCTGGACGAGCCCCCGGAGTTCCTCGTATTCCTCGGGTTCGAGGAACTTGAAGCAGAGGTCCTCGAGCTCCCACTTGACCTGGGCCATCCCGAGGCGGTGCGCCAGGGGGGCATAGATCTCACGGGTCTCCAGCGCGATCCGCTGCTGCTTCTCCGGGGGGAGGTACTCCAGCGTGCGCATGTTGTGGAGCCGGTCCGCGAGCTTGATCAGGATGACCCGCGCGTCCTCGGCCATCGAGAGGAGGAGCTTGCGATAGTTCTCCGCCTGCCGCTCGGTATTCGAACGGAACTCCACCTTCCCGATCTTCGTGACGCCGTCGACGATGGCCGCCACGTCGCCGCCGAACCGTTCCTTGACGTCGGTCAGCGTGAACTCGGTGTCCTCCACGACGTCGTGGATGAGACCGGCCACCACGGAGTCGGTATCCAGCCGGAGCTGGCCCAGGATCGTCGCCACCTCGACCGCGTGGTTGACGAAGCTCTCCCCCGAGGCCCGCGTCTGCCCGCGATGCGCGGACTCGGCCAGGGCGTAGGCATCCTGGATCCGCGCCACGTCGAGACGTGCCGCGTACGCTTCCAGCTCACGGGCAAGGGGCCGCGGAAGCCCCCGGATCGTGGTCTGGCCGGCCTCGGATGCCGCCTGTGCTACGGATGCCATGGGATCCTGGGTACCCGGGGTGATGGGGGATGCTCCGGTTCATCCCTCCCCGAAGATAACGCGGAGGCGCCGAATCCGCGGCTCCCCGCGGGCCGGACGGGGGGATCGGGACGGGCTCAGTTCGCCGGACCGGGAGCCATGCCGGTTCGACCGGGGTCACCCAGGACCAGGGGCCGCGGATAGCGGATCGGGCCCAGCGGCGTGTCCACGGTCGGGATCGCCTCGAGCCCCAGCGCCACGGGCTCCCCCCCGAGGCCGACGAGCCCCGCCGCCAGGTTCACCAGGTCCCGGGCGCTTCCCTCGAAGAACTCCCTCAGGTCCAGGCGCACGTCGAGGGGCACGGCGGTGCTGGCCCCCGAGGGGAGGTTGACCGGCGACGGGAGGCCCCCTCCCACGGTCCTTCTCCCCTCCAGGAAGAGGTCCCAGTCCAGGGCGAGAAGGCGTGCCTCCGGGTTCCCGTCGGGGTTGGAGGCGCGTAGATCGAGGGTCAGCTCCAGCGGAAGCGTTCCCTGGGCGAGTGCGACCCCGACGCGCGCCACGTCCAGGGCACCCAGTTCCTCGTACCCGCGAACCGAGGTCAGGTCGACCCCCGCCAGCGAGACCCGGCTGACTCCGTCCAGGTCGAAGCGGACCTGGGCCAGCGCCGCAAGCGAAGAGAGGGCGGCACACCCGGTCAGCGAGAGCAGGAGGAAACCCGCCAGGGCGAGGGCGCGAAGGGGGAGGAGCTGGCGGCGTCCGCGGGCGATGAGCGGCATGGGGGGCCTCGACGTGAAAGGGGCGCAGCGGTCCGGACCGGACGGAGCAGGCTCGGAGCAGGGGCGTCACGCATCCGTCCCTTCCGAGCGTCCGGGATTCCCCTGCCACCCTCGGGGGGGCCCCCGGTTCCGCACGGGCGACCCGCCCTCGGGCGGGTTCCGCCCGCGTCCGGGTTCAGGGCGCCGGGAAAGGGACGGTCCTCCACCCGGGGTTCCCGATCACGACGTGATCGAGGACCCGGATTCCGAGAACGTGGCCCGCCTCCAGCATCTGTTCGGTGACCCGGCGGTCCTCGGGCGACGGCTCGGGATCGCCGGAGGGGTGGTTGTGGACCAGGATGACCGCCGAGGCCCGGCACTCGAGCGCCGGGGCAAAGACCTCGCGCGGGTGGACCAGCGAGGCGTCCACGAGCCCGCGGCTCACGACGTGGGTGCAGAGCACGAGGTGGCGGGTGTTCAGGCTCAGCACGTGGAACTCCTCGTGCGTCAGCTCACGCAAGAGGGGTCCGAGGAGCTCCACCACGTCTTCGGGGCCACGCATGCGGGGTCGGTCCGGAGCCACCTCGAGGGTCGCCCTTCGGCCCAGCTCCATCGCGGCGGCGAGCCGTTCACGGGCCGCTGCCCCGGCCCCCTCGGCACCGGCGAGGCCCAGCACCCCCGGGACTCCGGCGATCCGCCCACCGGCACGCGCGAGCAGCACTCCCGCCCGCTCGACGGCCCGTGGACCGCGGAGCCCCATGACGCGCGCGAGGAGTTCCGCGGTGGGACGGTTCCGGATCCCCGGGGTGGGCGCGGCGTGCGGAGGCATGCCCGAAAACTCGCACCGCCTCCATCAGCGACCGGTCAGTGCCGGGTCACGCCTGCGATCAGCC
>JBJHBX010000478.1:0-2889 GCA_050485725.1 Gemmatimonadales bacterium
GCTCCACCCCGCAACAAGGACCCGAAGTATAGGCACCCCCCAGAGGGGTGTCAACCCTGAGCGGAGGCCGGGAAACCGGGCATATTCGGGACCCGTTTCCTCGCCTCCCATCCCCGCCCGGAGAGCTCCTCCCGGGTGATGCATCACGCCCGAGGTTGAGCACGGCGGCCGCGGGGGGTTAGATTGGCGATCTTCGGGACGTGGCGCAGCCCGGTAGCGCACCTGAATGGGGTTCAGGGGGTCGCCGGTTCGAATCCGGCCGTCCCGATATCAGTAAAGTGATGGCCCTGCAACGGCTTCCGTTGTGGGGCCTCACTGCTTTCCGGCGAGGGGTGGTATGGTTTGTGGTATGGTTTCGCGCAGCTTCCGGGGTTCGGAGACGACCCGGAGGAGCGTCTCTTCGTCCACCTGCTGGTAGCAGTTCTCTAAGCTGCGCGTGTCCAGCCACCCACCCGCCTCCGCCACATCCTTCAGCGGAAGGTGCTTCCGCTCGGTCGCCCACTTCCTCCGATAGGCGTGGAAGCCCAGGAGCTTCTTCGCGGGATCGCGGGGCAACCGGTCCACGAACCCGCACTCCTTGTCGGGGCACTCCCGCTGCTCGTTGCCGAGCGGGTCCCCGCACCTCGGGCAGGAGTAGCCGTATCCGGCTGCTCGCTGCGCACGCTCGTGCAGGTCGCGTGCGTGCCACCGACTCCAGGACTTCGGTCGCCGTCTCTTCCGGCCCTTGGATTTCCCCTCGGGCGCGGGAAACAGCGGGGTATCGCCGATGGACGGGGCGCGCTCTAAAAGAGCGTCCACCGCCCGCCGGGCCGATTCGCTCATCGGCACCCACATCTCGACGCCTTCCTTGTCCACCTCTCCTCGCTTCCGGATCCGGCCGTGAGGCGCGGTGAAGCCGGTCGAGCGGTCGAGATCCGAAGCCCACAACTGGCAGATGGCGCTCACGCGCCACCCCAGCGTCTCCACCAGATCCAGGAAGAGCCCGAACAACCCCTGCTCTCCCACCTCGTCCGCCTCCTCGCGGGTCCGCTCGTAACGGTCGTAGGTGGCGACCGGCCGCTTCGGCTTCGGCGTTCTCGGCCGGTCGTATCCCCGGATCGGGTTCTTCTGGAGCAGGTCCTCCTCCACGGCCCAGTTCAGCACGCCGGCCAGGAAGATGATGTCGGCACCGACCGTGGTGTCCGACGGGTTGGCGGTGAGATTCCGCTTCGGCAGCCGGATCCGACCCTGCCGCCGGAGTCGCACGAAGCGGGTGATCTGCCCCTTGGTGATCGTCTCCGGATCGCGCTTCGCTCCGAGAACGTGCGTCCAGAGCTCGATCCTTCGCTCATCCTCGCGGGGCTGCGCGCCCTTCTTGTGGGCGCTCACCTCGGCTTCGTATCGCGCAAGCAGGTCACCGAGGGTGATCCTGCCCGTCGCCGCAGCCTCCTGACTCACCAGAAGCTGCGCGGCTAACTCCTTTCCCTGCTCCTCCCCCAGCTCCCTGTCTCGGTGTCCAAGGCTCCGTTTCCTCCAGTTCCCTGAGTTACCGTTCTGGCGCCTTCCCGTCGCCGCCGAGTCCCACCACCGCAGGTAGAGGACGGAGCCGGGGGACCGCTCCTCTACGATGACGGTATGGCCGTAGCCGCCTACGGTTCTGCGCCATGCTCGCCTTCTGCATCGCGGCATTGGCTCATCTCCCTTTCGAGACCAACGCCTCGCGCACGATGCGCTGGAAGGATACGTCTTTGGTCCGGGAGATTCCAGCCGAGGGACGGACGGGGCGGTTATCAGATCGGGAAGCGTTGGCGGCGATGCGTTTGGGGAGATCGCGTCGCCGGACACGGGGGGCATTACGACGGCCAGCGTTGGGGATCTTCCCCTCCCGTATCAGCCGGCCCAGGTGATCGGCGCTGTATCCTGATTCCCGGGCGGCCTCCTGGAGGTTCAGGAGATCGTCCGCGTCGGTGTGAAGCGCGGTCTCCAGCTCACTCGAACACGCTTCGTAAGCACGAGCGGTGGCCTCGTGGCCGTGCTCGCGGAAGAGCCTGGCCTTCTGGCGCCAGCGGGTGTGGAGGGTGAGCAGCGTGTCCGTCACGTTCATCGCCTCCCCACCGGCCGCAGCACGGAGATGACGTTGGACGTGCGGACCGGCCCGAAGTAGCGGGAGTCGTAGCCATTGCGAACACCTGGGGAGAAGAGCCAGAGTTCGTCCCGCTCCAGCCGATGTTCTCCCCACTCGTGATGAGAGAGCGAGCGCCCGCGGCTGTCCTGCGGCGCCGTCCCGCTGTTGGGCACCGGGATTCCGTTCACCCGAATCTCATCGCGGGTCGTGGTCACTACGTCCCTGGCGGCGGCAAGCACGACCTTCCCAACGGGGCGTGCGTTGCCGGCGCACGACCCCGGGCCGAGGTAGCCGCGTGCCCGAGCGAACTCCGCCACGTCACGCGGCAGACAGGCGTGAATGACGGTGCCGGGGACCGGAGGATCCGAGGTCACCCGGTAGACGCCCAATGGGAGGCTGGGGGTGACATTGAACCGGAACCCGATGAGCCCCAAGAGAAGGACAACCAGAAGCGGGACGGCCGCAGCAGCAAGGGGATACACGGCCTTCATCCGGCCACCTGCTCGTACTGCGGGTTCCGGTCGAACTGGCCCTGGAACGCGGGATCGCGGAGGTAGTCGAGCCGCTTCGTGAGCAGCGGGTCGCACCCTCTCACGAAGAGGAGCTGGAGGTTCCGATCGAGGCGGCGGACCTCGTCCGGCATCATCAGGCGGCGCCCCTTCTCTGCGACCGTCTGCCCGGTGCCGTGCTGCGTGTTGTGGACCTTCCCCCGGCTCACGCCCCGGGACTCGTTGTCGCTCTCGACGAAGATCGTGGTCTCGCCGGTGAGCCAGGACAGGTACTCC
>JBJHBX010000479.1:0-2876 GCA_050485725.1 Gemmatimonadales bacterium
CGCGCTGGGGATGCGGAGCTTCGGGCGGAAGAACTTCTGAGGGGGAGGGGCCGCGGCGAGGTGGGCCCGCTCGATGTGAGCAACCAGGGGGCCCGGTTCGACGGGGGCGGGATCCGGGCTCAGGAGGCAGGCCCGCGTTCCACCCCGGGCACGGCGCGGGCCATTTCCTCGGCCACCGCCTCGGCCGTCCGCATCGTCGCGAGGTCGAGTTCGAAATCGGGGCGGGGGGCGGGGTCGAGCTTGTCCAGGAACTCGCGGATCTCGCGGGCCGAGAGGCCCAGCTCCGCCATGCCCCCGGCATCCAGCGCCGCGCCCTCCCGGGTCCGGACCCCGGACTCGCCGTCGCGGGCCAGGAGTTGCCGAAGGAGCTCGAGCTCGCCCCGGCTCATCGGCGAGCCCGTCAGGTCGTAGTCGACCCAGGCCTCGTAGCTGAGCGGCGCCACCCGCTTCACGATCCCCGCCATGACCTCGGCGTAGGCCCGGATCTCCGACTGCGCGTGGGGATCCACCCGGAGTGACAGGAAGTGCAGCAGGTTGTGGAGGTCGATCTTCCAGTACCACTGCGTGTAGGTCGAAAGGGGAAGGTCGATGCGGGCGATCTCGCGGGCCACGTCCTCGCCGAGCATCCACGCGTAGGCGTCGACCGCGGCCTCGCGCCCCGCGTTCCAGCGGCGCACCGCCTCCTCCCAGAGCCCCGGGTCAGCCGCCTCTCCCATGCGCCCCTGGTTGTTCTGCGGGCTCTGCAGCGCGAAATCCTCCGCCGCGGGGGTGTGAAAGAGAAGCGGCATCAGCGAGTAGCGACCGCTGTACTCGTTCACGGAGGCCGTGCGATGCCGTATCCACTGCCTCGCCACGAACATCGGCATGGAGCAGTGGAACTTGAACTCCACCATTTCCGTGGGCGTCGTGTGTCGATGCCGGCGGAGGTAGCGGATGAGCCCCCGGGTGGCGGAGCGCTGCCGCGTCCCGTAGCCGTAGCTGACCCGGGCCGCCCGCTCCACGTCCTCGTCGGACCCCATGTAGTCCACGAGCGACACGAAGCCGTGATCCAGCACGGGGAAGTAGCCCCCGAGGATCTCCTCGGCGGCGGGAACGGTGGGACGCCTGGTTTCCATTCGGACGAGGGCTCCGGAGTCGCGGGATGCGATGGGGTGGGCGGGAGGTGGAGGGGCCGACCCGGAATTAACCCCCGTCGGCACCCGGGGGCAACCGCCTCCGCCCCCCGCACGCCCCCTGCTCCCGCCCTCGGTGTGCACCACCTCGCCCGACGTGGTAGATTCCGCGCCGCGAAGCTCCCCGTACCCTCCGGCGGCACTCCGTCGGACCCGAACCCACGCCCTTTCCGAGTACCCGGACCGTCCACGAATGAACGACCGCCTGATCCGAGCCCTCCGCCGCGAGCCCCTGGACCGTACCCCCGTCTGGTTCATGCGCCAGGCCGGCCGCTCACTGCCCCGCTACCATGACCTGAAGGGGGACCAGGACCTCCTCGCCGTGACGAGGAACCCGCGCCTTGCCGCCGACATCACGAAGCTCCCCCTCGAGTACTTCCCCGTGGACGGCGCGGTCCTCTACGCCGACATCGCGACGATCTTCCTCGGCGCCGGCATCGACGTTCGCATCGAGAAGGGGCTGGGACCGGTCCTTCCGCATCCCTACGACTCGGCCGAGACGATCCGTTCGCTCCGCCCCTTCGACCCCCGCGATCGGCTTGACTTCGTGCTGCGTACCCTGCAGCTCCTCCGCGAGGAGATCGACGTGCCCGTGCTCGGATTCATCGGGGCGCCCTTCACGCTGATGACCTACATGGTCGAATCCCCGCGCACCCGCGAGCGGACCGGAACGAAGTCGTTCATGTGGCGGGAACCTGCGCTCTGGGACGAGCTGATGTCCTACTGGAGCGAGCACCTGGTCGCATTCGGGCGTGCCCAGGTCGAGGCCGGCGCCGCCTGCATCCAGATCTTCGACTCCTGGGCGGGCTCCCTCCACCCCGACGACTACCGTCGTTCAGTGCTTCCCTACACGAAGCGGATCCTGGACGGGCTCAACGAACGGGGAATCCCGACGATCAACTTCGCCACCGGGAACCCGGCCCTTCTCCCCGCCCTGGCCGACGCCGGGGGGGACGTGATCGGCCTGGACTGGCGCATCCGGATCGAGGACGGCTGGGAAATCGTGGGGCACGACCGCGGGGTGCAGGGGAACCTGGACCCTGTTGCGCTCCTCGCGGGGAAGGAGGTGGCCCTTGCCCGGGCCGCCGAGATCATCGACGCGGTGGGCGGGCGCCCGGGGCACATCTTCAACGTGGGCCACGGGCTGCATCCCGAGACCGACCCCGAGGTGGTCCGGGCGGTCGTCGAGTACGTGCAGGGCGTGGACCTGGCGTCGCTCCGGGCGCAGCGACGCGCCGGCTGACCGACCCCGGCTACATCCAGTCCGCGAGCCGGTCCTCGGGCTCGGCGGCGACGCCCACCGGCTGCGGCTCCCGCGCCTCCTCTTCCTCGGCCGATGCGCGTGCCTCGGCGGGGTCGGGACCGGCGTTCAGGAGCGGCATCGCCTCGGGCCCGCCATTCTTCATGACCTCGTCGACGCCGTCCACGGTGATCGCCAGCGTCCCGTTGTCGAGCCGCTGGATGTACTTCCGCTCCTTCAGGTACCAGAGGTGGAAGCGCATGATCTCTTCCGGACAGCCCAGGAGCCGCTCCAGCTCGAGGATCCCGAGCCCCGGCTTCTCCACGTCGTTCCGCCGGGCGGTGTAGAGCAGCGTCAGGATCCCGGTGCGAAGCTGGCGGTCCGAACGGACGCCGTCATTCGCCGAGGCCTGGTCGAAGACCTTCCAGCGAATTTCCTGCACTTCGCCATAGTGCAGGTCGTAG
>JBJHBX010000480.1:0-2873 GCA_050485725.1 Gemmatimonadales bacterium
GCCCCCGCCGGATCCGCGCCCCCGGTTCCCGCGGCCGCGTCCGCCGGGGGAGCGCGTCCCCCCGCCGCCGGCGGAGGAGCGCGGCCCCGTTGGACCCGGGCTGCCGGCGCCGGAGGGCTGCCCCCCCTCGCCGGCCTTCCGTGCCTCCTTCTCCTTCTGCCGCTCGCGGGCCTTCCGCCTGGCCTCGCGCATCGCGGCGATCCGCTCCCCCACCGGGACTTCGAAGCGCTCCTCCTCGGGAGCGGCATAGTCGAAGCCCTCGAGCGTGCGGCGCTCGATGCGTCGCCCCACGGCCCGCTCGATGGCCCGGATCTCGCCTTCCTCCTCGGGCGACACGAAGGTGTACGCCTCTCCCGTCGCGCCGGCCCGGGCCGTCCTTCCGACCCGGTGAATGTAGTCCTCCGGCTGCGCCGGAACGTCGAAGTTCACCACGTGATCGAGGGCCTCGACATCGATTCCACGCGCCACGATGTCGGTGGCGGCGAGCACGCGGAAGGTGCCGTCGCGGAAGCCCTCGAGGGCCTTCGTGCGCTGGGCCTGGCTACGGTTGCCATGGATCCGGGCCGTGCCGATCCCGGCCTTCTCGAGCTTCTCGAAGAGCCGGTTCGCCCGGTGCTTCGTGCGGCAGAAGACGATCACGTTGCCGATCTCGTTTCTCCGGAGCAGCTCGATCAGGAGGTCGGGCTTCCGACGGGCCGGAACCGGGTAGAGGGCCTGCGTGATCCCGGTGGCAGGGGCCTGCTTCCGCTCGACATCGACGCGGACGGGGTCGCGGAGGAGCTCGCCGGCCAGTTCCACGATGGGTCCGGGCATCGTGGCCGAGAAGAAGAGCGTCTGGCGGGGCCGCTGCGGAAGGTGCCGGAGCACCCTCCGGATGTCGGGAAGGAACCCCATGTCGAGCATCCGGTCGGCTTCGTCCAGGACCAGGTACTCCACCCCGTCGAGCCGGGCGTAGTCGTGCTGGAAGTGGTCGAGAAGCCGGCCCGGGGTGGCCACGATCACGTCGACGCCGCGCCGGAAGGCCTGCTCCTGGGGTCCCATGGCGACGCCCCCGAAGACCGCGGCGCCACCCAGCTTCGCATGCTTCGAAAGGAGGCGGCGCTCCTCCTCGACCTGCGCCGCCAGCTCCCGCGTCGGGGTGAGCACGAGGACCCGGGTCACGCCGGAGGGCCGCCCGTGGATCCGCTGCAGGATCGGGAGGAGAAAGGCTGCGGTCTTTCCGCTCCCGGTCATGGCGCAACCCAGGATGTCACGTCCCTCGAGCGCCGGGGGCACGGCCTGCTGCTGGATCGGCGTGGGCTCGGTGAAGCCCATGTCGGCGACGGCGCGCAGGAAGGGGCCGGCCACTCCCAGGGCGCCGAAACCGCCGGCCCCCTGGGTCGGGGACGGTTCGGCAGCGTCCTGGCCGGGCATGGTGCGAGGCGAGCCGGGCCCCTTCGAAGGGGGGCGGGGGGTCGTGCGATTCTGCATGCGGAAGTTCCGGGTCCGGGGTCGTGTCGGACCGCTTCGGGATCGAGGTGCGGGGCTTGAACGTGTTTCGACCCGGGCCCGACCGATCCATGGGCCAGGCTCCGGGGCGACCGCGGAAGATAACAGGAAGCGGGGGCCGGTGTGGGTCGCCGGGTCCGCGGGGTCCACCCGGGCGCGGGTCAGGGTCGGGCGTCGACCGAGGGCTGGAAGGTGGGCGGGCGGCGAGCCCGGCTCCCCTGCTCGAAGGCGAATCCGAAGCCGAGGAGCCTCGCCTCGGACCACGCGGTCCCCATGAAGAGGAGACCGACGGGAAGGCCGGCCACCTCCCCGGCCGGTACCGACAGGCTCGGGTACCCGGCGGCGGCCGGCGCCACGAAGCTGCCCAGGATCGCGTTGTCCCCGAGGAGCACGTCGCTGAGCCAGGCCGGTGACTGGGTCGGAGCGACGAGGGCGTCGAGGCGGTGCCGGCGGATCGCACCGTCGATTCCCTCGTCGCGGGAGAAGCGCCGGACCATGGCCAGCGCCTGCCGGTAGCCCGGACTGGTCAGCGGCCCCTTCTCCTGTGCGTAGAGAAAGGTCTCCTGGCCGAACCAGGCGAGCTCCTCGTCGCTGTGCCTGAGATTGAACTCGATGAGGTCGGCGAGGGAGCGAACCGGCGCCGCACGCCCCGGCCCCTCGAACCATGCGTTCAGCGAGGCCTTCAGCTCGTACGACAGCACCTCGGCATCGAAGGTCCACACGGCCTCGGCACCCGCAACGTCGACCGGGTCCACGAGGATCGCCCCTGCGCCCCGCAGCGTCTCGAGGGCCCGGTCGGCGACCCGGTCCGCGTGCAGGCTCACCCCGAAGAGGTTCCTGGCCACGCCGATGCGGGCGCCACGAAGCGCGTCGGGGTCGAGGAAGGTGGTGTAGTCGATGGGGTCGTGGGGGATCTCGAGCGTCGCCGGGTCGGACGGATCCGGGCCCGCCATGGCCCCCAGGAGAATGGCCACGTCGCGGACGGTTCGCCCCATGGGCCCCGGGGTATCCTGGGTGATCGACACCGGGATGACCCCGCTTCGGCTCACGAGCCCCACCGTGGGCTTGAGACCCACCACGCCACAAAGCGATGCCGGGCTCACGATGGACCCCATCGTCTCGGTCCCGACGGCGGCCGCCACGAGGTTCGCCGAGACTGCGGCGGCGGTGCCCGAGCTCGACCCGCCGGTGCTTCGGTCGAGGATGTAGGGGTTCCGGGACATTCGACCCCGGGCGCTCCATCCTCCGATGGAGGCGCGTCCCCGGGCGTTCGCCCACTCGCTCATGTTGGACTTCCCCAGGATCACGCATCCCGCGGCCCGGAGCTTCTGCACGAGCCATGCGTCCTCGGGCGCGATGAAGTCGGCCAGCGCCAGGGAGCCCGC
>JBJHBX010000481.1:0-2869 GCA_050485725.1 Gemmatimonadales bacterium
GCATGAGCGGCTTCGCGCTGGCCGAGCGGATGGAGGGGGAACACGGTCCCTTGCGGGTCCTTTATATTCCGGGGAAGGTGGAAGTGGAGATCGACTGGTCTTCGGTGCCGGGGAGCACCCGCGAGGTGCTCGAGAAGCCCCTGGGCGCGGCCGAGTTCGCCACCACCGTGCGCGTGCTGCTCGACCGGTCTGCCTCGACTTCCTGACGGGCCTGCCGGGGGGCGGCCCCGATCCCGTGCCCACGCTCCGACCCGAGCCGCCGTGACCATATCCGATGCAGCGAAGCCGACGGACCGACCCCGCCGCCGCAGGCGCCGGGTCGTCCTCGCGTGGCTGGCCGGGATCGCGCTCGTCATGGTGGCGGTCGGGAGCTGGGCCGCGCTCCGGGAAATGCGGACGTCGACGCTCCAGGCGCGCTACCTGGCGCCGATCGCGGCCGAGATCGAGTGGTGGCTCGAGCCGGGCGCCTCGGATTCCCTGCTTCCCCCTGCCCGGGGTCCCTTCGACCTGCGCCTGGGCTACACCGAGCTTCCCGCCCGGGTGGCGCGCGCCGAGGCACGCGGTTTCGCCGTCGTCGAGCAGGCCAGGAGTTCGGAACGGCTCCACGAGGTCGTCCGGATGCGCGACCTCTTTCCGATCTACCACGAGAAGGACAGCGGCGGGCTCACGATCGTGGACCGCGACGGCGAGTTCCTCTTCCGTCACAGCACGCCCGACCGGGGCTGGGCGAGCTTCGAGGAGATCCCCCCCATCGTCTGGCAGACCCTGCTCTTCATCGAGAACCGGACCGCCCTCGATCCGGCGTATCCGACCCGGAACCCTGCGGTGGAATGGGGGCGTCTCATCCGGAGCGCCACCGAGCTCGGACTGCGCTACCTCGGCAGGGAGGGGAGCGTGGCGGGAGCCAGCACGCTGGCGACCCAGATGGAGAAGTACCGGCACGCCGACGAGGGCCGGACCGAGTCCCCCCGCGACAAGCTGCTTCAGATGGCCTCCGCGTCGCTCAGGGCCTATCTCGACGGCGAGGAGACGATGGAGGCCCGGCGCCGCATCGTCCTCCAGTACGTGAACACCGTGCCCCTGGCGGCCATCCGCGGGGAGGGGGAGATCGCAGGGGTCCCCGACGGGCTCTGGGCCTGGTACGGAACCGAGCTGGCCGAGGCGACGGTGGCGCTGGGCCGGATCCCCACGCGCCGCGTGGGGCAGATCCCGGCCCCCGAGGAAGTGATGCCGGGGGGATGGCTTCCTCCCGCCTTCGCGGAAGGGTCGTCCCCGTCCCCCCCGGAAGCCACCCGATTCGCAGCCGCCGGGAGCCCGGGTTCCGGGATGCCCGCGTCGGAGGTCGAGGTGTCCGCCGCCGTCTACCGGCAGGTGCTGAGCCTCTTCCTTGCCCAGCGCAGACCCTCGTACTACCTGGCGAACCCCGACGGCCAGGAAGCGCTGGCCCGGCTCACGGATCGGTACCTGGACCTGCTCGAGGCCGAGGAGGTCATCGATGCCCCGCTGGCCGCCGCGGCCAGGGCGGCCCGCGTGGCGCCCCGGGTTCTCCCACCGGAGCGCCCCCCGGTGGACTTCGTCGAGCGCAAGGCCGTGAACACGGTCCGGACCGGACTCCTGGGGCTGCTCGACGTGCCCCGTCTCTACGACCTGGACCGGATCGACCTGACGGCCCGGACCACGATCGATGCCGGAGCCCAGGCCACCACGACCCGGCTCTTCCGCGACCTGCGGGACCCCGCCTTCATCTCGGCGCGCGGGTTCGACGGGTTCCGGCTCCTGGATCGCGGGGACCCCGAAGAGGTGGTCTACTCGGTTTCGCTGCACGAGCGGACGCCGATGGGGAACGTGGTCCGGATCCAGGCGGACAACCTGGATGCGCCCTTCAACCTGAACGAATCGGCCCGGCTCGAGCTCGGGTCGACGGCGAAGCTCCGGACACTCGCCAGCTACCTCGAGATCGTGGCGGAGCTCCACCGGCAGTTCTCGGACATCCCGACCGATTCGTTGCGGCGCTTCCCCATCGCGTCACAGGATCGCCTCTCGGCCTGGACCCGCGACCGGGTCATGGCCTTTCCGCTGGAGTCGACCGAGGATGCGCTTCGGGCCGCCATGGCCCGCTCCTATTCCGGGAGTCCCGCCGAGCGCTTCGTGACCGGAGGCGGGGTGCAGACCTTCTCGAACTTCGACAACACCTACAACCAGGCCACGCTCGACGTCTGGACCGCCTTCCGTCACTCGGTGAACCTTCCCTTCGTGCGCATGATGCGCGAGGTCGTGAACCACTTCATGTACCGGGTTCCCGGCTCCACCGCGCACGTGCTCGAGGAACGGAACACCCCGCTCAGGCAGGAATACCTGTCGCGCTTCGCCGACCGCGAGGGGATCCAGTTCCTGAACCAGTTCATACCAAAGTACCGGGGGAGCACCCGGACCGAGGTCCTGACCGCGCTCTTCGCGGAACGGCGCATGAGCCCACAGCGCATGGCGTGGGCCTACGTCACCGCCGTTCCGGACCCCACCGTCGAGGAGTTCGAGCGCGTGCTGGCGCAGAACCTCCCCGAGGACCGCTTCGATCCGGGGGTGGCGGCCGACCTCTTCCGGCGGGCCGATCCCTCGCCCCATGACCTCGCCGACCTGGGGTACCTGGCCGGCATCCATCCGCTGGAACTGTGGGCGGCGCGCTTCTTCATCTCGAATCCCGAGGCCGGAGGTGCCGACGCGATCCGGGCCTCGGAGGATGCTCGGCAGGAGGTCTACCGCTGGCTCTTCCGGACGAGCCGCACCGGTGCGCAGGACCAGCGGATCCGCTCCCTTCTCGAGGTGGAGGCCTTCGGCGAGATCCTGAAGGGGTGGCAGCGCCTGGGCTACC
>JBJHBX010000482.1:0-2860 GCA_050485725.1 Gemmatimonadales bacterium
TCACCCGGATGGGCCCGTGCGCCCTCGACGAGCACCGAGTCGAGGGTTGCGCGTCCGCGGAGAACGGCCTCGTGCTCAGGCGGGGGACGAAAGGGAGGCACCGGTTCATCCTCCCGCTCCGAGGTGAACCTGAGGCAGAAGCGACCGACCTGCTCGTCGCAGGAGCCTCCGCTGGACCAGCGACCCCAGGGCGCGTGGTGGACCCGGAGCCGTTCGAAACGGGCCTGGGCGTCCCTCGCCTCGCGAAGCCGCGCCACCGAGTCGCCTTCGGGCTGGGTCGGGACGAGAACGAGGGTAAGGATCAGGGACCACATGGACCGGGTGGACCGCGAAGGGCAGGGTGGTGAGCGGTCATGTGCGGCTCGGGAGTTGGCCCGGGTGGATTCGAACCACCACCGCCGGTTCCAAAGACCGGTGTCCTGCCATTAGACGACGGGCCAGTCAGGTACCCCGAAAGGTGGCCGCCCCCCCTCGCGGTAGCAAGTTCGGGTCGGGCCCCCCGTCCGCCCCGGGCGGTGGCCCCCCACAGGCGGGCACCGGGCCGCATGACCGGCTCAGTAGGGCCGGAAGAAGGGCTCGCCACGGGGGGTGGGGGGATCCCGGACCTCGAGGGCGAACATCCCGATTCCGCCCTCGGGAAGCCCGATCGATGCGAAGCCGCGCTCTGCGAGATCGACCCCCTCCCCGGGTGCCAGTTCGATGCCGTTCACGACGAGTCGATCCGATCGGCCATCCGCCGGATGCCACCGATAGCGGCCGGGCACGATCACCTCGAAGGTGTCCACCCACCCCGGACCCGACCGGATCTCCCGGCCCGGGATCCGCACGTAACCGCTGTACCGCACGTAGCGGGTATCCCAGAAATGGGTCAGTTCGAAGGGGTATGGATGGTGCGCGGGGGGCTCGAGCATGAAGACCACCGGGCGGTCCCGGAACTCGCGAATCATCCGTTCGACCTCGGCACTTCCGTCGGCGACGACGAAGGTGAACCACACGCTCTGGTAGAATCGGGCCGGGAAGGGATCCGACTCCCCCCTGCACCCGAATTCGCCGAACGGATCGAATCCCCGGTCATCGGGAGAGAAGTTCTCGCTCACGAATCGAATCGCCTCGCGCTGCGGTGCCTGCCCATCGCCCAGCGCGATGTCGGCGGTGGCGTACGCCCCGAAGCCGACCATGGGGATCCAGATGGGGAGCAGGAGAACCGCCTTCCGCGAAGCCGACGACCCGAGTTCCTCGAGAAGTGGCCCCAGCGCAAGCCCCACGGCGGTGGCCGGGAAGAGCCCGAGGACAAGGAAGAAGTAGGGGAACCGGGCGGCGTGGACCCAGACCACCAGCAGCCCGAGCGTCACCGCTCCGATGGCAAGGGCCGGGAGCGCCTGGCCACGAAGCCCGCGTCGCAGTCGCCAGGCGGAGAAGCCGGCGGCGACGCCCAGCGCCAGCAGCACGTGCACGTTCCGGAAGGCCAGCGAGCGGTAGTGGGTGAAGCCGATCGTTTCACGGTAGTAGGCGAAGACCCTTCGGATCCCCGCGACCGGGGCCAGCGAGGGATCTCCCACCCCCGTCGATGCCGACGCGAAGCGGTAGACCAGGACGAGCCCCACGAAGGAGAGCGCGACGGTCCCCGCCCGCATCATCTCGCGCCGCCAGTGCACCTCCGGATCGTGGGTCCTCGCGGCCACGGCGAGGAGGGTGGCGAGGGCGGCCACGTACACCAGTTTCTGGCTGGCCAGAAAGCCGAGGGCGAAGAAGGCCCCCGCCGCCAGCGCCCACCGGAACGCGGCAGGCCTCACGGCCAGGGCGAGGCCTCCGAGAAGGCCGAAGAAGATCGCGGGCTGGTCGGTTCGGACGTGCACCGAGTACCGGAGAAAGTCCGGAGACAGGACCCAGAGCCCGACAGCGGTGGCGATGGCGATCCACCGGTACGGCGAGGGTGGAAGCGCGGCCCTCAGGAGAAGCGCGAACAGGGCGACCGACCCGAACACCATGAGGGTCCATCCCAGGCGGAGCTGCGTCAGCGCCTGCACCGTGTCGGCGCAGGTCGCCGCCACGGGCAGGAGGACGAGGTTCACGAGCCCGGGGCGCCCACCCCCCTGGAGGATCCCGGTGTTCGCGAGGATCTCGGCGCGCTGGAAGAGCGCGAATTCGTCCCAGTTCACGTTCTCGGTGAAGACGAAGACGACCCGGAGGAGCCCGATCGCCGCCAGGATCGACCAGATGGCGAGCCGGACCCGGCGGGTCGGGAAGGCGGGCTCGGCGGATTCGATCATGCGGGCCCCGGGCGCTGCGGACCGGGAGTCGAGACCAGGGAGCCCTGGATGGGCACGACGCGCATCGTGAGGGGTCACTCCGTGAGGCTTTGGTTGAGGGTCGTTGCGCGAACGGAAGGCAGGCGGTGCGAGAACCGCGCCAGTGGTCGGGTCCGAATGCCGGAGATGCTCGTCGCAGGGGCGCGGCTCTTGCAAATCCTCGTCGACGACCCGGTGGCGCCGGGCTTCCGCCCCTTCAGGCGCCGCTCCACCCAGACGCCAGGCGCTACCCTTGGATCCAGGCTCGGAAATCGCGGCGGGTGCGGACCCGCGCCGCAGGCCATCGACGTGGGCCATCGTGCTCATGGGGATCGCCGGTGCCCTGGCGGCGGTCGGAATCGGCGGCATCGACAGCGTGCTTCCCACCCGCTACGACAAGGAGACCATCTCCATCGTCGTGGGGATGATCACGACCCCTTCGCTGCTCTGGGCACAGGTCGCCTGGTTCCTGCTGGCCTTCGGGGCGTTGCACGTTGCCTTCGCCCTTGCAGTGTTCCTGATCCCCTCGCCCTTCCTGGTGCGGGTGGTCCGGAGCCCGGACGAGGCACGTC
>JBJHBX010000483.1:0-2847 GCA_050485725.1 Gemmatimonadales bacterium
TGAGACCAGCTCCTCCGCCCGGCGCGGAAGGCCCCAACCGACGACAGGGTGTTGCGCCCGGGCACCTGAAGCCCGGAGCGCCGATCAGTGAGCCCTCGGCAGGACCTTCCCACGCCGGAGCGAAGGAGCCCCTCAGCCTTCGGAGGCACGACATGGAAGGATCCGAACGGTACCTCATCGGGATCGACTGGGCCAGCGACAAGCACGACGCCTGCGTCATCGACGGAGCAGGATCCGTCGTCAAGCGGTTCGTGGTCTCCCACACGGCAGAAGGACTGGCCGAACTCATCCGAAACCTGGCGCGCTACGGCGAGCCCGGCGCGCTGCCCATCGCCATCGAGCGGCCCTCCGGCCTCCTCGTCGACACCCTCGTCGACGCCGGCTTCCCGGTGGTACCCATCCACCCGAATGCCCTCAAGGCCACCCGTCCCCGCTACAGCGCCGCACTCGGAAAGAGCGACCCCGGTGACGCCTACATCCTGGCCGACATCCTTCGCACCGACGGTCACCGCTTCCGCCCTCTCCGCGCCCCCTCCGATCAGACGAAGGCCCTTCGGGCCGCCGTGCGCACCCGCGACGACCTCATCGCCACCCGCGTCCAGCTCGCCAACCAGCTCCGGAGTCTTCTGGAAAGCTTCTGGGCCGGCGCGGCCGTCATCTTCGCCGACGTCGACAGCCCCATCGCCCTCTCCTTCCTCGAGAGCTATCCCACGCCCTCCAGCGCGGCTCGGCTGGGAGAGAAGCGCCTCGAGCGCTTCCTCAAGCGCAACGCCTACTGCGGACGCCGCTCCCCCGCCCAGCTCCTCGACCGCCTCCGCTCCGCCCCACCGGGACTCGCCGACGAGCTCGAAGCGGAGACCAAGGGCCAGTTGGTCCGCAGTCTCGTCAAGGTCCTCGAGCCCCTCGTGACCCAGATCCGCGAGCTCGACGGTCTCATCGCCGCGCATCTCGCTCAGCATCCCGATGGCGAGATCCTTCAGTCCTTCCCTCGCACCGGCACCATCAACGCCGCCCAGATCCTCGCCGAACTCGGTGACGACCGTCTCCGCTTCAGCTCCGAGGATCAGCTCGCCGCCGAAGGAGGCGTCGCCCCCATCACCTACACCTCCGGCAAGCATCGAGGTGTCGCCTGCCGCTTCGCCTGCAACAAGCGCCTGCGCCAGGCTCTGACCACCTGGGCCAACAACTCCCGCCACGCCCATCCGTGGGCCGCTTCGGTGTACCGCAGCGCCCGCGCCCGCGGCTGCGATCACCCCCACGCCGTCCGCATCCTCGCTCGTGCCTGGGTACGGGTCCTCTGGCGCTGCTGGCAACATCACGCCCCCTACGACATCACCAAACACGGAAGGGCTCTGCCCTTCCTCAACGTCCCCGACGAACCCCTCTCCGACGCGGCCTGATGGGGGTGGGGTTGACACAGGGTGTCTCACGCCTCCTCCGGCGTCTCCAGGCGCACCGAGCGGATCCTGACCTCGTCGACGGGGCGATCCCCGCGGCCCGTGGGGACGCCGCCGATGGTCCGCACCACCTCCATCCCTTCGATGACCCGCCCGAAGACCGCGTGCCTGCCGTCGAGCCAGGGGGTGGCCGCCAGCGTCACGAAGAACTGCGAGCCGCCGGTGTTCGGACCGGCGTTCGCCATCGAGAGGATGCCCTCGCCCTCGTGCCGGAGCTCCGGGTGGAACTCGCACGGAATCTCGTAGCCGGGCCCGCCGGTTCCGGTCCCGTTCGGGCAGCCGCCCTGGATCATGAACCCCTCGATGACGCGGTGAAAGACCAGGTCGTCGTAGAAGCCCTTGCGCGCCAGCGACTCGAAGTTCGCGGCGGTCTTCGGGGCCCGGTCCTGGAAGAGCTCGACGCGGAAGGCGCCGTGCGAGGTGTCGAAGGCCACGGTGGGGTTGGCCATGGATGCGCTCGTTCTCGGAGATGTGGGAAAGTGGATCCGCCCGGCGGGGCGGCCCGCCTCAGGCGTCGGTGGGACCCCGGACCTCCTGGCAGCTTCGCTGCAGGAAGTTCCAGAAGGCCTCGCAGGAGCCCTCCATACGGTACTCGACCCGGGCGATCCCCGGAAGGGCGAAGAGGGTCCCGTTCAGCTCGGAGAGGAAGTGGAAGCTGCCCGTCGAGGTCGCTGCGTTGGGGATCCGGTCGGCCAGGGGTCCGAAGTCCACCATCGCCGAATCCCCCTCGATCCGCGCCTCGACGAGGAGGTCCCGGGTGTCGGCGGAGAAGAACGAGGTGATGCCGGCTTCCCGCTCGACCTCGGTGGGCCCGGCCAGGAGCTCGCCGAGCGCGAGCTCCAGCAGGATCGCCTCGTGGGGAGGGCCGTCGGGGTCGAGGGGGACGATGACGGTGCGCGGCACCTGGACCGGGGCCTCGTCGAGGGTGAAGGTCACCTGGAGGGAGACGGTCAGTTCGCTCGGGCCCCGGGGCGCCTCGAGTCCCGGGATTTCGGGAGGGGGTGGTCCTCCCTCGCCGCAGGCCGTGAGCCCGGCCACGCATGCCGCCGCGAGCCACGCCGCCCGCACCGGGAGCGAGCGCCGCGGCCGTGGGGCGCGGGGGTTCACTCGACCGGAGAACATCAGAGCAGGTAGCCCCCGTCGACGGGAAGGGTGACGCCGGTGATGTGCCGGGCGGCTTCGGAGCAGAGAAAGAGGACCGCCCCGGCCACGTCTTCGGGATCGCCCAGGCGCCTCAGCGCACTCCGCTCCCGCGCGTCGTCGAGGATCTCCGACGGGACGCCGGCGGTGAGCCGGGTGGTCCGGATGTACCCCGGGGCGACGGCATTCACGTTCACGTTGGAGGGCCCCAGCTCGAGGGCCGCGCTCCGGGTCAGCGCGAGGAGCCCGG
>JBJHBX010000484.1:0-2845 GCA_050485725.1 Gemmatimonadales bacterium
GTCTGCAGGCGCCCGGGGTCGAGGGCGTGCGGCTCCTCGAGGCCTTCACCCTGTCGGGGGCCCGAGGGCTTCGCCTCGCCGACCTGAACGAGGGGCTCTCGGGCTACTTCGGCCGCGATACGGGCGCCCTGGTCCTCGAGCTGGTTGACGGTGCGCCCGAGGGGGTCCGCGCCGGTGACGTGATCATCGGCATCGACGGCCGCCCGGTGGCCAACGCGGCCGACGCGCGCAGGATCCTGGCCAGCTACCGGAGTGGCGAGACGGTGCGATTCGAGCTCTGGCGCGAGGGCCGCGCCACCGAGGTGTCGTCGGCAATGCGCTGAGGGGCGGGGCGTGCTGCGGCTCGCGCTCGCCTGTCGCGCGAGGGGCCGGGGGGCGCGAGCGCCGCAAAGGTGGTGGGGGCGTGCATGCGATTGCGGCTGAGGGTGCCCCTGAGGGCTGGCGCGGCCGCAAGCGTGGCTTGCCCGGGCCTGCGGGTGCGGCTGGACCTGCCCGATCGGGCCTCGCCAGCCGACACGGCTGGTTCGGAACGCCGCGTTTGCGGCGCTCGCGCCCCCGCGGCACCCCGGGCCGTTCCTTCGGCTGCGTGTCCGCGCAACCTGCGCACACGAGCCCGATGCGACCTCCTCGGCTACCGCCGGACGATGAAGAAGCCCTGCGAGCCGAGCGTGGTCCCCGCGCCGTCGGTCACTTCGAACCGGACGTAGCCCTGGTCCGGCCGGACCCGATCGGCCAGGGTGAAGGCCGGCCCCTCGTGGATCACCTCGTTCTCGAAGATCCAGCGGATCGTCTCGACCCGACCTTCCACATCGAGCTCGATCCTGTCTCCGTCGCTCCGGATCGACCGGATCCGCGGAAAGTCGATGGCCGTGGTGGCCGCATCGGGCTCGGGTGCATCGACCCAGAAGACCCTCCCCGCCTCGATGGCGGCCCTCAGCGCTCCCATGTCACGCGTCTCGGCCAGCAGGATCGAGAAGCCGAAGCCCTGTTCGCTCCCGATGCTGCCGTCGGCGCTCAGCCCCTGGGTGTCGCTCGTCGCGAACCCCACGATGAGCCGGTCCGTTCCGTAGTGACCCAGGAGCTCGTCGAAGAGTTCAAGGCTCCCTTCCCTGCCGTGGTTGTTCACCTCTAGCCCCACGAGGTGCGGGTGGCGGTCAAACTGCTCGATGTACCATTCCCGGTCCACCCATGCTCCGTACAGCGGGTAGTACATGGGTGACGAGGGGTGCGCGAAGATCGCAAGGCCCCCGTCCCGCCCCACCGCGGTAATCGCCGCCTCGTAGTCGAATTCCATGGCGCGCACGTCGTAGTCCACCTCGGAGAACCAGACCTTCGTGTGGTTCGCGAAGGGCTCCACGGGGCTGTAGATCAGGTTGCCCTGTCCCGGGAAGACCGTGATCTCGTAGGCGCCCGGGTCCTCCAGGTGGTCTTCCAGGGGCCACCTCAGCCAGTAGTCACCGAAGGCGATGGCGGCGTACCCCATGGCGTCATAGGCGCGGACCATGTCCTCCACGCTGCTGCCCCGGCGCGCGTGGACATGGCCGTCGAACATGTGGTGACCCACCCGGTCCCAGTCCACGCCGTCGTAGGGCGACTCGAATCCCATCGGTGCAGGCCCGCAGGCCGGTGCCAGCGACAGGGCCGCCAGGGTCAGGAGCGCCATGGGGCCGGCGTTCCGGCCGCGCCCGGCGACGGGGCCACGGGGCTTCGGCATCGCGCCGCCGCACGGCGCTGGAGGGGGAACGGTGTGGAGGCCCGCTGGCATGGTCGGTCGGGATCGGAGTGGAACCGGAGGTGAGGGTGGGTGACCTTGTGTTGATAGGGTCTTCGTACACGAAATGCAAGCCACCCGTCCTGAGGCCTCGAGACGTATGAGCTCCGGAAACAGGGTCATGAACCCCCGGCTGCCCGACCGCGACACTCTCGTGTACGATATACTATGTATCCCCTCCGCCCTTGCCCCGACGCCGGCCGAACCCTCTCTTGGGAGCGGTCGCGCTTCCCAGCTCCCTCCACCCCCGGGCAACCGTGCTTCCATCGAACCGTCCGGCTCCGCCTTTCGGCCGCCTTCTGCGCCCGGTCCTGGTCTCGCTCCTCGTCTGGGCCACCGGGTGCGCGCCGACCACGCCCGAGGAACTCGCCCCGGACCGCATCTCCGCCTCCGGGCAGGTTCCCCGGAACGTGATCTTCTTCGTGGTGGACGGAATGGGCTTCAACTACCTGGACGCGGCGGCCCTCTACCGGGGAGGCGAGCCCCGCTACCAGGTCGAGGGAGAAGCCGGCGACCTCCGGCGGCCGAACCCCTCCGCACCCCCGAACTGGTCGTTCGAAGCCTTTCCGGTCCGGCTCGCCATGAGCACCCATACCGCGGTGGGCTCGTACGACCCGGACCAGGCGTGGTCGAGCTTCGAGGCGGTCATCGGCACGGAGTACGAACCGACCACGGTGACCGGATCTGCGGCCTCGGCCACCTCGCTTTCGAGCGGCGTGAAGACCATCGATCCGGCGGTGGGGCTGGACGCCGACGGACGGCCCGTCCGGCACCTGGCGCACCTCGCGGTGGAACTGGGGAAGGCCGTGGGGATCGTGACGAACGTTCCGATCAACCACGCCACGCCGGCCGGGTTCATCGCCCACGATTCGAGCCGCACGAACTACCGAGCCATCTCGGACCAGATGATCCTCGAGAGCCCGGCCGCGGTCATCATGGGCACGGGGCACCCGTGGTTCGATGACGATGGGCAGCGCCTGGACGCCCCCCGGCACTTCTGGATCTCGCAGGACACCTGGACCGCCGCGGTCGAGGGCCGGACCGGCTTCACCCTCATCGACGATGCCGAAGCCT
>JBJHBX010000485.1:0-2842 GCA_050485725.1 Gemmatimonadales bacterium
TCGCGGGGGACCACCTCGAAGTAGTTCGTGCGGTCGCGGTTCGTGGAGCCGTTCGTGCTGCTTCCCACACGGGTCATGAGCCGGTCCAGCCCGCCGGGTCCCAGGTTCTCCGAGTCGAGAAAGAAGAGGTGCTCGAAGAGGTGGGCGAAGCCGGTCCGACCCTCGACCTCGTGCGCCGACCCCACCTTGAAGGTGAGCGCCACCGCCGCGACCGGGTCCGAGCGGTCCACGTGGAGCACGACCTCGAGGCCGTTGTCCAGGGTGTAGCGCTCGTAGGGAAGGTCGATGGAGGTCGCCCGTTCCGGGGCTTCGCATCCCCCGAGAAGAAGGGTGGCCGCGGCGAGTGCACCGAAAAGGCGGGCGGCGCCGGTGAGGCGGCGGACGTCTCGCGGGCGCGAAGGAAGGTCGTTCATGGCGGTCGATCCTGAGGGGGGGTTCGGCAAGCAGCGCGTGAGATTAGCGACACTCGCCCCCTGCGGAAAAGGCCCATACATCTTGCGTATCGACGATGTGGCCCGTAGCTTGGCTCCGCCGGTCCACGTCAGCCTCCGGACCGACCCTTACGCGCCTTCCTGCCGCCTCGCTCCGTTGAAGACTCTCTCGCCCGTCTTCGGTTCGCTGTTCCTGCTGGCCGCCTGCGGCCCCGGACTCACGCCCCCCCCGGGCGCAGCGCCGGGGCAGCCATGCTCCGCGGACGCGGCATCGCTCCACCCGGTACAGCCGGAGCGCGTGCTCGACCTGGACGCCGTGTCGACGGCGCTCGCGGGGGTCGAAGCCCCGGGTGAGGCCGGCTTCTCGGTGCGGCTCATGGACCCGGAGAACTTCGAGGTTTCCCGTCTCGACCTGTCGCCGACAACCGTGACCACCCCGGTACTGGAACTCGGGGGAACGCTCGACGACGCGGTGACCCGCGCCCTCGCCGAGGCGCTCGCCGAGGGCCGCGCGCGCTGGGTCGAGGGAGAGGTGCCGCGCACCTTCCGGGTGGAACTGCGAACGGGGCCGCTCGAAGGTGAAGGACCTCGCGTACGCATCGGGCCTTCGGTGGGTTGCCTGCCTGCCATCGTCGACAGGACCCTCCTGGCCCGGTCGCTCGAGGGGGTGGCCCTCGAGTCGGCGACGTCGGCGGTCAACACCACGGCCACCCTCCTCGTCGAAGCCACCGGCCGCGTGATCGACGTGCGCTTCGACGAGGCCGGAGACCGGTTCGACGGGCGCGTCCGCCTCGAGCGGGTTCTCCGCGAAACCCGTTTCCACCCGGGCATTCGAGATGGCATCGCCGTTTCGGCGTGGGTCTCCCTTCCCATCGAGCTGCGTCCCCGAAGGGGGCGCCCGATATGAGCCCGTTCCAGGTGGGGACGACCTTCGGCGGCCGGGCGGCCCTCGCCCTGATGCTTCTTGCCGCCCTCGCGGCACCCGCCGCCGGCCAGGCCGTCGATGGCCAGGTCGTCGATGCCGAGTCCGGCGAGGGAATCGAACAGGCCGAGCTGGTGCTCCGGGACGCCCGTGGAAGCGTCGCCGCGCGGACCCGCACCAACGCCGAGGGGCGGTTCCTCCTCTCGGCCTCGGTGGAGGGACGCTTCGTGATCGAGGTGGAGCGGCTGGGCTACCTGGCTCCGGAACCCATCGCCCTGGAACTCGGTCGGGAGCGGGTCAGCGTCGAGATCCGGCTGGGGCGCGCCCCCCTCGCGCTCGAGCCGCTCACCGTGACGGGGCGCCGCGCGGACCCCCGTCACGACGGGACCTTCGAGGGCGCCCGGTCGCGCCACGACATCTTCCCGGTGGTTGGCCCCCGGCGGGTCATCATGCGCGGCGACTGGGAGCTCGAGGGCGCGAGCACGGTGGGTGGCGTCGTCGCGCTCACGGGGTTCCCCCGCGGGTGCACGATCGTGTGGTGGAACGGGTCGCTCGTGAGTTCCGATGCCGCAGGCGAGACCTGGATGGACCACACCTCGCCCGAAGCCGTCGAGGCGGTGGAGTTCTACCGACGCTGGAGCGATGCGCCGGCCGCCTACCGACCCATCCCGCCCTGGGTGGCAGGAAACCCCAACGCCTGCAGCGTGGTGGCCCTCTGGCCCCGGCTCGACCCGAGGGTGACCGACGTCCCGGCGTGGCGTCGCGCGCTGTCGGTCACGGTGTTCGGAGGTGGGCTCTGGTTCCTCGGACGGTGGCTGACGGGACGCTGACACCGGGCAATTCCTTCCGGAAGGCCGCGAAGGAATTTCAGGACTGAGGAATTCGCACCCCGGACCCTGAGCTCCGGATGGAAGCGTGCAACCGGCTGTCCGCCATGACCATGGCGCAGCGTGGACCCAGATCCGGCACGCCCGATGCACCCTGAAGAGGCCGTGGCTGAACGCGAAACCTCTTCCGAAAGGAGATCCATATGCTCGGCTGGGCACTGACCTTCCTGGTCCTCGCCATCATTGCCGGCGTCCTCGGGTTCTCCGGCATTGCCGGCGCTTCTGCGGGCATCGCGCAGATCCTCTTCGTCCTCTTCCTGGTCCTGCTCGTGATCTCGTTCCTGGCACGGGCCGTTCGGGGGCAGCCTCCGGTCTGACGACGACCCCGCCCCGAAGGATCTCGGCACCCGCCTCCGGTTGCACCCGGGGTCGGGTGCCGGTCACATTCGGGCCATGCAACCGCTCCCCGTCGAGGCGCTTCTTCCGGAGCTCCACGCCGCCCTGGCCGGCGAGGGCGCGGCCGTTCTCGTGGCGCCCCCGGGGGCCGGAAAGACCACCGCGGTCCCCCCCGCCCTTCTCGGGGCCCCCTGGCTCGGAAGCGGGAAGATCGTGCTTCTCGAGCCCCGCAGGATCGCCGCCCGCGCCGCGGCGTGGCGAATGGC
>JBJHBX010000486.1:0-2841 GCA_050485725.1 Gemmatimonadales bacterium
ACGCGATCAGGAGCGGGATGGCGGGGACCCCGAACCGGCGCGAGATCCCGAATCCCACGGCGGCGGCGAGCAGGAGGAAGGTGAGCCCGGTCACGTCGAGAACACCCCTGCCGAACGGAGTTCCTCGACGATCCGCTGCACGCCGGCATCCCGCGAATGCAGGAGATGCTCAACCCCCAGCTCCTCCAGCTCGCGCTCCATGACCTCGTCGGTGGCGTGGATCACGGCCGGCACCCCGGCGTCGCGGGCGCGATACGCCAGGAGCCGGTTCGGGTCATCGATCTGGAGGGCCGATACCAGCAGGCGAGCATGCTCCAGTCCCGCGTCCTCCAGGACGGAGGCGTGCTGCACGTCGCCGATCAGCGTGTCACACGGCAGCCCCTCCAGCTTCTCGGGGTCCGTATCGACCGCCAGGACCGACTCCCCCCGGTCGGACAGCTCCTCGGCGATCCGGCGTCCCAGGGAGTTCATGCCGACCACGATCACATGGTCCCGGTAGCCGGCTCCCGTGCCCGCAGCCTCCTGCTCCCGGCCTTCCTCCGGAGCACGGAAGATCCCGAGCATTCGCCCGCCGGCCAGCCAGGCGTACAGGCGGTCGTTGTACAGGATCAGGTAGGCCGAGAGCCCGATCGTCACGAAGCCGACCATCCCGATGAGCGACAGGATCTCGCTCCCGATCAGCCCCGTGGAGAGCCCCATGGCCGCGAGGATGAAGGAGAACTCGCTGATCTGGGCGACGGTGACGGAGGTGAGGAACGCCGTCCGTTCCCCGTACCCCATCCGGGCGATGATCCAGAGGAAGATGAACGGGTTCCCGATCAGGACGAAGAGCGAGAGGATCAGCGCGGGCCACCAGACCTGCACCGCGGCGTCGAACTCCATCTGCGCGCCGAGCGAGACGAAGAACACCGCGATGAAGAAGTTCATCAGCGGGTGGGAGCGGCGCTTGAGGTCCTGGTGGTAGGGGAGCTGGGCCAGGCTGACGCCGGCGAGGAAGGCCCCGATCTCGAGCGAGAGCTCGAGCATCTCGGCACCCAGGACGAGCAGGAAGCACCAGCTCAGGGCCCACACGAAGAGCGTCTCGGGAGACTGCGCCACCAGGCGGAAGAGGCGCGGGAGGAGCCAGCGCGAAGCCGCGAAGGAGACGGCGAGGAGGAGGGCCATTCCGAGGAACGCCCAGACGATCCCGATGGCGACATCGGCCCCCGCCCCCTCCTCCGGCTGCCCGAGGCCGGCCAGGAAGGTGAGCGCCACGATCACCACCAGGTCCTGAACCAGGAAGATCCCGACCGCGATCCTCCCGTAGACCGAGTCGAGATCCCCCTTCTGGTCCAGGAGCTTCACCACCACCACGGTCGATGAGAAGGTCAGCGCCGTGGCGATGAAGGCCCCCTCGATCGCCGTGAAGCCCAGGGCCATGCAGAGCCCGAACCCACCCAGGGCGGTGAAGACGACCTGCCCGAGCCCGGCCACCACGGCGACCTTCCCGACCTCGCGGATCTTGTCGAGCGAGAGTTCGAGGCCGACGATGAAGAGCAGGAGGGCGATCCCCGCCTCCGAGAGGACCTCGACTCCCTCGCTGACCTCGATGAGCCCGAGGACCGGGCCCAGCAGCAGCCCGGCCACGATGAAGGCGACGATCGAGGGGATGTGGACCAGCCGGGCCAGGAGCACCACCACGGTCCCCCCGACGAGGATGACGCCGAGGTCCTGAAGGAGGGGGGCCTCGATCAAGGTCAGGACCTTCGGGACGACGAGCGCGCGGGGGACTCAGGGGCTCGCTGTGCGCTGAACCAGCCGTAGAGTCCCTCAAGTCCGCGGACCTCAAGGAGCTCATCGAGGTCCGTCGCCTTGCGCAGGATCCCGGCCATCCGATTGAGCAGGTGGAGGTGGTCGTGCCGTTTCTCGGGTGAACCCAGGAGGACGAGGACGAGACGCACGGGGGACTCGGCGTGGGGGAAGCGCACTCCCTCGCGGCTGATCCCGAAGAACATGAGGGGGTGATCGAGCCCCGAGACCAGGGTGTGAGGAAGGGCGACCCCGCTCCGGATCTCCGACGAGAACTCCTCCTCGCACTCTACCAGGCGGTCCAGTACGGACTCCAGCCGGTCCGGCTGCTGGGCGAAGTGAGCCGAGAGCAGGTGGCGAAGCACCTGGCGGTGGGTGTCGCCTTCCAGGTCGAAGACCACCCGGTCCGGAGAAAGGGCGGTCGGGAGGAGGTCATGCGCCGCGTCGACGCCTGTGACTCCGGATTCCACCTCCGAGGGATAGATCACCACGAAGCTCTCGGGGGCGAGGGTGGAGAGCTGGCCTGGAAGGCGTTCGAGCTCGCGGTGCCAGGAGACGGTTCCCCTGCGGGCACTGAGCACGACCACGAGGTCCCTGGGAGCCAGACGTGCGCGCAGCTCCCACACCAGCGGCCCCCAACCCTCCACCCCCTCGAGCTCGACCGGAAGGTCCGGCTTCACCTTCTTGAGGAGGGGAGCGTACCGGTCGGCCGGTTCCCCGACCACGAGCATTTCGAGGGATGCATCGAGCTGCGCCGCCAGGGTCTTTGCGGCCGCGGCGGCCTGGAGGAATCCGGGATGCCGATCGCTGGCCGGAGGGACGACCACCACCAGCCGGTCGGTGGTGTTCAGGGGATGTCCGAGCTTGGCGACCAGGACCATCTGCTTCGTCTGTTCGAGCAGTTGATCCAGGACCGTCCCGAAGACCGCGGTGCGGCTTCCTCCGCTCTTCGTCCCGTCCCAGCCGACCACCACGGTCGACGTCCGGGTGTCCGCCATCGCGCGTGCGATCCCCGAAGCGATGTTCCGGTCCACCCGCGTCAGCGGGGAGACG
>JBJHBX010000487.1:0-2838 GCA_050485725.1 Gemmatimonadales bacterium
GAGCAGGCACGATACCACCGCGAGGCGACTGAGCTGGCCATTCGGACAGAGGTCATGGCCGCGCTCGATGCCTACCGGTCCGCGGGCGAAGAAATCCGGGTGCTCGAAGAGGAGGTGCTCCTTCCCGCGCGCGAGAACCAGAGGCTTCTCGATGTCGCCTTTCAGGAAGGTAGGATCGCGCTTCCCACCCTCCTCCTCCTCCGAAATCAACTCCTCGATGCGGAGCTCGGCTACTGGGACGCCTGGCTCGCCGCGCGTCGCGCGCTGGTGGACCTGCAATCGGCAACAGCTACGCTCGGAGCGGAAACGACTCTGGACTCGATGGGAGATCCGAGATGAACGATAGGAACGGAACGCAGAAGCAACCCTGGATTCGGCGCGGTATGCTGTGGGTCGTCCTGTTCACCTTCGCCGCCTGTGGGGGAGCGCGAACCGGGGACGTAGCGGAGGAAGAGCATGACGACGACCATGACGTCGTGCAGTTGGATTCCACCGCGATCGCCATCGCCGGCATCACGCTCGTGACCGTGGAAACCGTTCAGACCACGAGCCTCCCGGTCACCGGAACCATCACGTACACCGCTGATCGGGTGAGCCACGTGGGGCCCTCCATCGAGGGCCGGGTCGTCCGGGTTCTGGTGGATCTGGGGACGACGGTCGCCACGGGTCAGCCCCTGGCCATTCTGGAGAGCCCCGAGGTGGGTCAACTCCGGGCGGCTGAGGAGGAGGCCGGGGCCCTCATGGAGATCGCTCGGGAGAACTTCGAGCGGGAGCGCCGGCTGGAGGAGCAGGGCATCTCCAGTCGCAAGGAGCTTCTGGACGCCGAGGCCGACCTCCGCCGGGCCGAAGCGGCGCTGAACGGCACTCGCCGACGACTACAGGTGCTGGGCGCCGGGGAGGGTCAGGGCGGACAATACACCTTGAGCGCACCTTTTCAAGGCGTTGTCGTGGCCCGGCACGCTACCCTGGGTGAGGTCGCGAGCTCCACGGATCAGCTCTTCACCGTGGCCGACCTCGACCGCCTCTGGATCGAGCTGGACATCTACGAACGGGACCTCTCCCGGGTCCGCCGGGGCCAGACGGTGGAGATCACCACGGCCGCCTACCCGGGGCGGATCTTCCCCGGGGAGATCGCCTACGTGGGAGACATCCTGGACCCGGCCAGCCGGACGGTCCGGCTTCGGGTGGAACTGCCGAACCCTGATCGTGCCCTGAGACCGGGGATGTTTGCCACCGCCGACATCCATGTGGATCGGGCCGGTGTTCCCGTCACGGTGATCCCCGCGGAGGCCGTGCAGCAGGTGGAGGGGCGGACCGCGGTCTTCGTCCCGGGAGACCACCCGGGGGAGTTCCGGGTCCGGCCCATCGAGGTGGGGGAGCCGGCCGACGGCGGGCGGATCATCGTGCTCTCCGGCCTGGAAGCGGGTGACCGCGTGGTCGGCACCGGGGCGTTCGCCCTCCGGTCCGAGCTGGCCAGGAGCGAGATCGGCGAAGCCGGTCACGGGCACTGAGGCGAAAGACCATGAGAAACGTCATTGCCTTCGCGCTGAGGAACCGGCTCCTGATCCTGGCCCTTACGGCCCTTCTGGTGGGGGTGGGGGTTCGGTCCATGATCAGCCTTCCCATCGACGCGATTCCGGACGTGACCAACGTCCAGGTGCAGATCAACACGAACGCCCCCTCCCTCTCCCCTCTGGAGGTGGAGCAGCAGATCACGCTTCCGGTGGAGCTGGCCATGTTCGGGCTCCCGAGGCTGGAAGAGGTGCGCTCCCTCTCCAAGTTCGGGCTCTCCCAGGTGACGGTGGTCTTCGAGGAGGGCACCGACATCTATTTCGCCCGCCAGCAGGTTCAGGAGCGGCTCCAGGAGGCGCGGGAGCAGATCCCCGAAGGGTTCGGAACGCCGGAGATGGGGCCGATTTCCACCGGCCTGGGGGAGATCTTCCAGTACACGATCGAGGCGGATCCCGGGTCCGGGTTCGACGCCACGGAGCTCCGCACCCTTCAGGACTGGGTGGTGGCTCCCCAGCTCCGGGGCGTCCCCGGTGTGGCGGAGGTGAACTCCTTCGGCGGCTTCGCGAAGCAGTACGAAATCCTGATCCGTCCCGAGGCACTGGTCCAGTTCGGTCTCACCCTGGAACAGGTCCTGAACGCCGTGGCGGCCAACAACGTCAACGCCGGCGGCGGCTACATCACCCAGGGAGCGGAGCAGCTCATCGTCCGGGGGGTGGGGCAGGTGCAGGACCTGGAGCAGATCCGGGGGATCGTGGTGACGAGCCGGGACGGAACCCCGGTCCGGGTGGGCGACCTGGCCGACATCCAGATCGGGCACACCATCCGCCAGGGCGCGGTGACGGCGAACGGCGAGGGAGAGACCGTCATCGGGATCGTCATGATGCGCATGGGGGAGAACTCCCGGACGCTGGTGGAAGCGGTGAGGGAGCGTTTCGACGCGGTGGCCCGAACCCTTCCCGACGGGGTCCGGCTCCGGGCCTTCTACGACCGTACCGAACTGGTGGACCGGACGATCGCTACCGTCCGGACGAACCTCTTGGAAGGGGCGCTCCTGGTGATTGCGGTCCTCTTCCTCCTCCTGGGCAACCTCCGGGCGGCCCTCATCGTGGCGCTGGCCATCCCTCTGTCCATGATGTTCGCGTTCAGCGGAATGCTCCGGCTGGGGATCGCCGGAAGCCTGATGAGTCTGGGAGCGATCGACTTCGGCCTCGTGGTGGACGGCTCGGTGGTCATGGTCGAGAACTCCATGCGCCACCTCGCGGAGCGCGACAAGGAAAAGAAGGGGTTCATGCGGACGGTGCTGGACTCCTGCGCCGAAGTCGCCCG
>JBJHBX010000488.1:0-2835 GCA_050485725.1 Gemmatimonadales bacterium
ACCGGGGCGGTCCTCCCGCGCGTCCGGACCTGGCCTTCACCGAGGCCGAGCGCGACGCGATGGCCTCGGGGAGCCCTCGGTTCACGCCGGAACAGGTCTTCCGGCTGAACGAGACGGGCTCGGTGGACCCCGACTACCGTCATCCGTACGTGTCACAGTGGATCGTGGGCGCCGAGGCCTCGCCGACGGACCGGATCCGCGCCGAGGTGCTCTACGTGCGAAGGGAGAACCGGAACCTGGTGGCACTCGTGGACCGGAACCTCTCGGAGAACTTCCACGCCTTCGAGAACCTGCACGTTCACACCATCGACGGCCGCCCCATCTTCCTCGACGATGCACCGCTCGTGCTGCCACGGGTGCTGATCCCCTACGATGCACTGGCACGGTGGATCCCGCAGGCGGCGGCCGGCGGGCTCCAGCTCCCGCCGGGGCTGTCCCCGGCCGACGTGGCCTGGATGACCTACGACCCCGACTTCGTGCTGACGAACCCGGCCGATGCCCGCCGCAGCTTCCAGCAGCTCCAGCTCTCGGTGCATGCCTCGTGGCCCCGGTGGGGCGGCTCGGTTTCGTTCGCGTGGAGCGAGCTTCGCGGGAACCTGAACTCCGTGACCGGCTACGAGGCCGGCACCGGGCTCGACGACTTCACACGCGAGGGCGCCGGACCCTTCGTGCGTCCAAACGAGCAGGTCAATTTCGACGGGCACCTTCCGGGCGTGGCGCCGCTCGAGCTCAAGGTGGCGGTGCACGGCGAGCTCGGCTGGGGACTGCGCGCCGGTGCCTTCTGGCAGGCGGCCCGGGGTGATCGATACACCCCTTACTTCACGCTGAACGCCCTCGGTTTCCAGTACCTGGGGGTGGATGGGGGCGAACTGAACCCTTCACTGGTCCAGGCGGTGGCGGGACAGCGGGTCTTCGTCCGGGAGCGGGGCGAGCTGCGCTACGGCGACCGCCACACGCTGGACCTCCGCGCGGACCGGGTGGTTCCTGGTACCGGCGGCCGCATGCGCGCCACCCTGGACGTGTTCAACCTGTGGAACGACGGCGCCCCGGTTCGCATCCTTCGCGAGGTGAACCAGGGAAGCACCTTCCTGAGCCCGATCCTGACCCCCGACCCGAACCAGCTTCACGGGGCCGTCCAGGAGCGCCTTCCCCCGCGCAGCTTCCGGATCGGGGTCACGCTCGACTTCTGAGCGTCTCGCCCTTCAGAGCCCCGAAAGCGCCCGGTCCAGGTCCTCGAGGAGGTCGTCGGCGTCCTCGATCCCGACGCTGAGGCGAACGAGGCCGTCGGTCACGCCCATCGCGATTCGTCGTTCCGGGGCCACCGAGGCGTGGGTCATCAGCGCCGGCACCCCGATCAGCGATTCGACCCCGCCGAGGGACTCCGCCAGCGAAAAGAGGCGCGTCCCCTCGACGAAGCGCCTGGCACGCGCGCCGCTTCCGAGCTCCACCGAGACCATGCCGGTGAAGCCGTCCATCTGCCGGCGCGCCAGCGCGTGCTGCGGATGCGAGGGGAGACCGGGGTAGTGGGTGGCCTCGACGGCCGGATGTGCCTCGAGCCATTCGGCGACGCGCTGACCATTCTCGTTGTGCGCCCGCATGCGCACGGCGAGTGTCTTCGTTCCCCGAAGCACGAGCCAGGCGTCCATCGGGCCGGGCACGCCCCCCGTGGACTTCCGCACGAAGGCGAGGTCGGCGGCCAGGTCGTCGTCGTTCACGACCAGCGCGCCGCCGATCACGTCGGAGTGGCCGTTCAGGTACTTCGTGGTCGAGTGCACGACCACGTCGGCCCCGGACTCGAGAGGCCGCTGGTTGAAGGGGGTCGCGAAGGTGTTGTCGACCATGAGCCGGGCGCCGCCCTCGTGGGCGATACCCGCAACGGCCTCGAGGTCGCAGAGCCGCATCATCGGGTTCGTCGGCGTCTCCACGTGCACGAGCCTCGTCTCGGGGCGCATCGCGTCCCTCACCTGGTCCGGATCGCGCGAATCCACGAAGGTGAAACGGATGCCGAGCCGCGACAGGACGTGGTTGAACATCCGGTTCGTGCCCCCGTACGTGTTCTCCTCGCTCACCACGTGATCGCCGGCGGAAAGGAGCTTGAGGACCCCCTCGATGGCCGCGAGGCCGCTGGCATAGGCGAGCCCGTGTCGCCCTCCCTCGAGGCCGGCCAGGTTCCGCTCCAGGGCCTCGCGGGTCGGGTTCGAGACCCGGGCGTAGTCGTAGGCCACCGGCGCGCCCAGCTCGGGCTGGACGTAGGTCGAGGTCTGGAAGATCGGGGGCATGATGGCCCCGGTGACCTTCTCGGGCGACTGCCCGGCATGGATGGCGCGGGTGGCAAGGCGGTGGCGCGCGGCGTCGTCGTGGGACATGCGGTGGAAATCCGGGGATGCGGAGTGGGCGGACTAGAGAGCGGGGACCTGGCCCGTGCCGGTCAGGTCAGGGCTTCCAGAGGATCGCCGCCGAAACGAGAAGGGCCAGCAGCAGGGTCAGCGCTCCCATTTCGGGTGAGACGAGGAACCAGCTGAGCGAGGCCGCGACGAGCCCGGCGATCATCACCCCGCCGAGCTGGGCCGTGCGGTTCAGCCGCGACGACACCACGATGTCGGAGCCGCTCGCTTCCGGAACCCCCGCCGGGGCGGGGGCCCCGCAGACGGGGCAGGCATCGGGTGGAACGAGGAAGCCCCGCTGGCATGCGGGGCACTGGATCAGGTTCGTCATGCGCGGCCGGGTTCGCAGGGACGGTGCGGGTCTCACCCGGAGAATAGCGCGCGCGGGCCGGGGGAGCCAACGGTGTGCGGGGCACGCCGGGTTCCCCCACCCCCCCCCCCCCCCCCGCGT
>JBJHBX010000489.1:0-2831 GCA_050485725.1 Gemmatimonadales bacterium
TGGCGCTGGCGAAGGGGACCGCCGTCCGGGTCGCCGACATCGTCGGCGGGGTCGGCTACGGGCCGCAGAACGCGGCGCTCGCCGAGGGCTACGAGATCCTCGCCGCCACCCCCGGCCGCTTCAACGATCACCTGGAGCGCGGCAACGTCGACCTGTCGAAGCTGAAGGTCCTGATCCTCGACGAGGCCGACCGGATGCTCGACATGGGTTTTCGCCCCCAGATCGAGGACGTCCTCCGCCGCTCTCCCCGCAATCGGCAGACGATGCTCTTCTCGGCGACGATGCCGAACGGCGTGCACGCCCTGGCGATCCGCATCACGAAGGACGCCACCTGGGTCGAGGCGACGCCGGAGGGGAGCACCGCCGTGGGGATCACCGAGGCGGTGTACACGGTGAAGCCCGACCGGAAGCCGGACCTGCTCCTGCACCTGCTCGAGGAGCCCGGGTGGGACCAGGTGCTGGTCTTCACCCGGACGAAGGCCGGGGCCGACGCGCTCAAGACCCGCCTCGAACGGGCCGGGATCGGGGTCGACGCGATGCACTCCGACCGACGGATGGAGCACCGGGTCCGCGCCCTCGACCGCTTCGCAACCGGGAGCGTGCGGGTGCTCGTGGCCACCGACGTGGCGCAGCGCGGCCTCGACGTGGAGGGCATCAGCCACGTGGTCAACTACGACGTCCCCATGGACCCGGAGGACTACGTGCACCGGATCGGTCGCACGGGACGGGCCGGGGCCGCCGGTCATGCCGTGACTTTCGTGACCAGTTCGGACCTGGGGTTCCTGCGCTCCATCGAGCTCAGGCTCGGTCGCTCCCTGGAGCGGCGCGAGAGCCTCCCGGAGTTCGACTACTCGGGTGCGTCGGCCCGGACCGCGAAGCCCGAGCGTCCGAAGCACTCGCGCACGGGCGGCGGCATCGGGAGTCGTTCGGCCAAGGACCTGACCGACGAGGAGCTGGCGGCCCTGCTGAACCCGGGGCGATAGCGACTCAACGGTCGAGGCACCGGGGACCTCGCCCCGGGCCAAGGCGCAGCGCCGGTCTCCTTCGGCGGGACGGGCACGGCGGAGGAGGAGGAACACGATGCTTCTTCGCAGGCAGGGGAGTCGGATCCAGCAGGTCGAGACGCACTTCGACCCGCGGGCGCTGACCGAGATCACCTTCCGGCCGGCCGGCGGGTTCTCGGAGGATGCGGAGTCGTTCGACGCGCGCATGGAGCCCGGCGAGATCCACCTCCTCGACGCCACGGCGCACGGCGCCGTCCAGGCCGAGGCGGAGCAGGCGCTCCTGGACCTGCTCGAGGCGCGGCTTCGGGAGGTCCTGGAAGGCCTGGGGCCCTCGGAGGTGCTCGTCATCGAGAGCCACCCGGGGGTGGACTGGCCGAAGACCCGCGAGCGTCGGAAGGATGTCATCATCGACGGCGAGAACCGCTTCCATTTCCACTGGTGGGTCGAACCGCCGCTCAGGGTCGTCGTGTATCGTCCACGGGAAGGCTCGACCCGTTGAACGCGACCCGGACCCGCCTCCCGTTACTCCTTCCCGTCGTGCTGGTCCTGGCGGCGACGGGGTGCACCCTCGAGCGCCGGGGGAACGGCGACGCAGCCGTGGCCGAGCCGGCCACGGTCCTCGACGGTGAGCGGCTCGAACCGCCGGCACCGCAGCAGGATCCCGCCGAGTCGGCGCGCGTCACCCTCGAGGTCTTCCGCGAGGCGGTGCGCGTGGGGGACCTGTCGCTGGCCCTCAGCCTGATCGACCCCCGTGCGGTGCTGCTGGACGACCTGAGCGCCCCTGCCGAAGCGGGGCCGGCGGATCCCATGCCCACCCGGGGCGAGCTCCTGCTCGAGCTGCGTCGTCGGCACGCCGGGGGCCTCCTCCTTCGGGTCGATGGCTCCGAGCTCCGGTGGCTCGACGACCATGCCCTTCTCATGACCCGCATCGTCCTGCTGCACCGGTCGACGGTGCCGGACCAGGAGCCCGACTCCGTCGGGGTCGCCCGCGAGACCGCCCTCCTCCGCCCTACGCCCGAGGGCTGGCGGATCGTGCACCTTCACCGCTCCCTGGGCGCCCTGCCCGAGGCCGTCGCTCCCGTGGCGGGGGGCTCGCCGTAGCGCTCCCGTGGGCGGTCCAGGGGCGAACGCCCCCCGGAGATCCGCCCCGCCTGACCATGCCCAACACCCCGCATCCCCTCCGGAACATGCCGACGCTTGCCGACATCCAGGCCGCCCGCGAGCGGGTCCGCGACGAGATCGTCCTGACCCCCTGCTCCCGGTCCCTCGTCTTCGACGACCTCGTCCACGCCGACCTCTGGTTCAAGTTCGAGAATCTGCACCGCACCGGGTCGTTCAAGGAACGAGGTGCACTGAACCGGCTGCTGCAGCTCACGCCGGAGGAGCGGAAGCGGGGCGTGATCACCGCGAGCGCCGGGAACCACGCGCAGGCGGTGGCCTTCCACGCCGGGCGGCTTGGCGTTCCCGCCACCGTCGTGATGCCCGAGACGACCCCGCTGGTCAAGGTCCAGAACACCCGCCGGCACGGGGCCGAGGTGATCCTGCACGGGCAGCGGTTCAGCGAGGCCATCGAGCACTCCAAGCGGCTGCGCGACGAGCGGGGCATGGTCATGGTCCACGCCTACGACGACGAGATGGTCATCGCGGGCCAGGGCACGCTGGGGCTCGAGCTGGCGGAACAGGTCCCCGACGTGGACGTCGTCGTGGTGCCCATCGGGGGGGGCGGGATCATCGGGGGAACGGCGCTGGCGCTGCGTTCACTGAAGCCCTCGGTGCGCTTCGTGGGGGTCGAGGTCGAGGCCGCGCCCTCGGCCTGGCTGTCGCGCC
>JBJHBX010000490.1:0-2830 GCA_050485725.1 Gemmatimonadales bacterium
AGGATCCGTCTCACCTGTGCCTGTCCTGGTCCGGATTGGGGTGCCGGGACGCCATTCGGCGCCCGAAGAGTGACCTTCCCGGGTACCGGGCGCGGGAACCCAGCGCCTCCTCGATGCGAAGGAGCTGGTTGTACTTCGCGACCCGATCGGTCCGGGAGGCCGACCCGGTCTTAATCTGGCCTGCCCCGGTGGCCACCGCCAGATCGGCGATGAAGACGTCCTCGGTCTCGCCGGAGCGGTGCGAGATCACGGAGCGGAATCCGGCGGCGTCGGCGGTGCGAATCGCAGCGAGCGTCTCGGTCAGCGTGCCGATCTGGTTCACCTTGATCAGGATCGCGTTCGCGGCGGCCTCGCGGATCCCCCGCTCCAGGATCGAGCTGTTCGTGACGAAGATGTCGTCGCCCACGATCTGCACGCGATCGCCCACCGCCGCGGTGAGCTTCTTCCACCCCTCCCAGTCGTTCTCGTCCATCGGGTCCTCGATGGAGACGATGGGGTAGCGGTCGAGCCAGGCGCTCCAGAACGCCACCATCTCGTCGGTGTCCCGGCGCTCCCCCGAGGACCACCGGAAGGTGTACCCGTGCGCGTCGTGGAACTCCGATGCGGCGGCGTCCAGCGCCAGGGCCACTTCGTCGCCGGGGCGGTAGCCCGCTCGCTCGATGGCCCGGAGGATCACCTCCACCGCCTCCTCGTTGCTTCCCAGATCGGGGGCGAATCCGCCCTCGTCTCCCACCGCAGTGCCACGACCCTGCTCCGAGAGCACGTTCTTCAGGTGGTGGAAGATCTCGACCCCCATGCGCAGCCCCTCCGAGAAGGAGTCCGCGGCGAGGGGCATGATCATGAACTCCTGCAGGTCGACGTTGTTCGGCGCGTGGGAGCCGCCGTTCAGGATGTTCATCAGGGGAACGGGAAGGAGGTCCGCCTCCTCCCCTCCCAGCGACCGGAAGAGAGGGATCCCCCGGGCCTCGGCGGCGGCGCGGGCCGAGGCGAGGGAGGCGGCAAGGAGCGCATTCGCGCCCAGCCGCCCCTTGTTCGGCGTCCCGTCGGCGGCGATCAGTGCGGCGTCGACGCCCTCCTGGTCGGCCGCGTCGAGCCCCACGATGGCGTCGGCCACGGCACCCTCGAGATTTGCCACCGCCCTGCGGACGCCACGCCCCAGGTAGCGTCGGGGGTCACCGTCACGGAGCTCGACGGCCTCGTGCTCCCCCGTGGACGCTCCCGACGGTACGGCGGCGCGCCCCACGGCGCCTCCCTTCAGCGTGACTTCGGCCTCGACCGTGGGGTTTCCGCGGGAGTCCAGGATCTCGCGGCCCGCGACGCGGGCAATGGAAAGGCGGCTCAATCGACGATCTCCGAGGGTTCGGGGGCAGGATCGGGGTGCGGGGACGCCGGGGTCGGCGAGACGTCCGGAGCAAGGTCCGGACCGGGACTCGCCGGCTCGGGACCGTCGTGCGGGGCGCCGTCGGGGTCCTCCATCAGCGCCAGCACCTCGCGACGGGCATGCACCAGCACCCGGTCTCGATCGGCCGTGGTCAGCCCCGCGACGTCGATGGGCTCGCCCACGCGTACCCGGATTTCCCCCGGGCGAATGCGGAACGAGCCCTTTCCCATGACCGCCCGGCTTCCGGAGATCCCCACCGGGAGGATCGGAACCCCGGTCTGCAGGGCCAGGACGAAGGCGCCCTTCTTGAAGGGAAGGAGGCGGCCGTCCGCCGACCGCGTGCCCTCGGGGAAGAGGATCACGTTCAGGCGTTCATCGCGGATGCGGGCCCCTGCCTCGTTCAGCGAACGGACCGCCTCGGCGCGGTCGCCCCGGTTCACCCGCACGTGACCGCAGGTCTCCCACGCCGCCCCGAAGAGCGGAATGCGCCGGAGCTCCTCCTTCGCGACGAAGCGGGCCCGTCCGGGAAGGAAGCCCCCGAGTACGAAGACGTCGAACCAGCTCTGGTGGTTGGCCACCACCACCAGCGGACGGTCGAGCTTCTCCCGGTCGGCACCTTCGAGCCGGACGCTGACCCCCGCGAGCCGCACCATGGACCGACCCCAGAAGGCCGAGGCGCGGCTGCAGTGGTCCCGGGCCCACGGCGCCCGGATCAGCCCTGAGAAGCGCACCCAGGCGGAAAGGGCGAAGGTCAGCACGGTCCCCACGAGGAGGACGAGGATGGTTCGGATCACGGCGAGGAGGTGTCCTCCGGATCGGTTGCGAAGTGGTCCCATCCGCCGAGGTCGAGCCGGACGGGCGTCCCGCCGCCGGAAGGGCGGAGGTGGACACCCGACCCGGGTACCACCCTCCCGACCGGAGACAACTCAAGATCGAACCGTCGGCGGAATTCCTCCACCCCGCGGACCCCCTGCCCCGCAGGCAGCGCGACGAGCAGCTCGTAGTCCTCGCCGCCGTGCAACGCCCGCCGGAGCGCCGCCGCGGGCTCGACCCGGGAGGCCGGTGGCGGCCCGGGCCCGACGCCAGGCTCCCGGGTCCACGCCACCCGGTGGAGCGCCGCCTCGTCGAGTTCGACCCCGAGGCCGGACGCCGCCGCCAGGTGGCCCGCATCCCCGGCCAGGCCGTCGGAGAGATCGAGACCCGCGGTGGCACCGAGCGTCTCCACGAGCCAGCGGGCCTCGGCGATCCGGGGACGGGGCGCCGCAAAGGCCGCCCGCTCGAAGGGCCCTGGAACGCCGCCCCCCTCCCAGGCCTCCACCGCCGCGGCCGCCGCACCGAGGGTCCCGGTGACCCAGAGCTCGTCACCGGGGCGGGCGCCGGACCTGAGCAGTGGGCGATCCGCCCTCCCCACCACCACCACGTCGATGACCGCCGGGCCTGGAGACCGGG
>JBJHBX010000491.1:0-2816 GCA_050485725.1 Gemmatimonadales bacterium
CCCGTCCGCCTCCCGATGCCGTGGCCCATGCGTGGGTCCAGTCGCCCTCGGTGCGGCTCCAGCTCGTGGCCGACGGAGAGCGAATGGTCGTGCTCACCCGTGGGCTCGACGGGAACCCCGCCGCGGGTGTCCGCCTGAGCCTGCCCGAGGCCGGTGTCCAGGCCGTGAGCGATGCGGAGGGCTTCGCATCTCTACCCCTCCACCCGAGGGTGGAAGAGGCCGCGCACTTCCTCGTGGCCGAGCAGGGCGGACGAACGACGCTCGTTCCTTCCGCCCCTTTCGGACGCACCTTCCCCCGTTGGCTCGGGCAGGAGGGCGCCCCGGGACCTGTCTGGGCGGCCACGCTGGACCGTCCCCTCTACCGACCCGGCGAACCCCTCGCCTTCCAGGGATGGGTCCAGGAAACCGTGCCCGGCGAGGCACGCGACCTGCGGGCGCCGGAACTCATCCGGGCCGTGCGCCACGAGGTCCTGGTGCCGACGGGGGGAGGAAGGGCGACCCGGACCCTGGAGTCCGGACAGCTCGAGCTGTCCCCGTCCGGAGGGTTCCACGCCCGGGTCGATTTACCCGCGGACCTGGCCCCGGGAAGCGCGAGGGTGCGGCTCACCGCGCTCACCCTGGATGCCGAGGGCGAGCTTCGCCCCGAGCCCGGGTGGACCCGCGACCTCCACTTTCCCATCGCGGACTTCCGACGCCCGGACTACGCCGTCACGGTCTCGCGACCCCCACGCCTCCTCCTTCCCGATGAGCCCTTCCAGGTCACGGCCGAGGCCCGCTACTTCGACGGCCCCGGGCTTCCGGGCTCCGAGCTGCGCTGGACCGTTTCGGCCCGCGCGGGGAGCTATTCCCCTCCCGCCTGGATGGGACCGGTCCCGACCCGGACGGGGGAAGCCCGGACGCTCTCGGGGCGGCTGCAGCAGTGGCGCTTCGGAAACGCGCCGAACTCCCCCTCCGCGTGGGCGCGGGGCCGCCCTTCCTTCGAGCCGGTGGTGCTCGATTCCCGGACCGACGCCGAAGGTCGCCACCACCTCCAGGTCACCCCGACGACGCCGAGGGACCCCTTCCCCCTCACCCTCTTCACCTCCGTCACCGTCCAGGACCTGAACCGCCAGGCCGGCTCCGCCTCGGCCACGTCGATCCTTCTTCCCGGCGAGGCGCTCCCGGGGCTTCGCTTGATCCCGCTGGTCTCGAACCCTTCGGGCCGCATGCTGGCGGGTGACTCGATCGACGTGGAGGTGGTGGTCCTCGATGCGAACGGGGACGTCGTGCCGCAACATGGGCACGGGCCCCCGCACCTGCGCGTCCAACGCCTGGTTCGGGATCCGGCATCGGAGGGGAGCCCGCCGCATTGGCGGGTGGACGGGTCCACTCCGGCCCGCTGCCTGCCTGCGCCGGTCCCCACGCCCCTGGGCAGCCCCCACGACACCGAGGTGGACGGATACCGATGCCGGGCCGTGCTGGCAGAGGCGGGAGAATGGCTCGCCTCGGTCGAGGTATCCGACGCCCGTGGGCGAGTGAGTCGAGCCGAGGTGAACGTTCCGGTCCTGGGCTCGGACAGGAGGGTCTCCGGATGGGCCTTGCAGTTCCCGGCCGCGGCGGGCCTCGGGGTCCCCGCCCTCGTGGGCGAGCCCCTCGACCTCGAACTGGAGGGACACGCCGCGCCATGGAACGACCTCCTCCCCGGCGATACGGTGACGCTGCGGATCGAGGCGCCCTTCCCCGGAGGACAGGGGATGGCGGCGCTCGATCACGGGGGCATCCGCAGCCTCCTGCCGGTGACGATGGACGCCGGACAGACCGAGCAGCGCATTCGCGTTCCCCTGTTGGGCGCGCCTGGATCCCGCTCCCTCGACGTCGTCCTCGAGTCCCCCGAGGGGGACCGAGGCGCCATGGGCACGGTCCGCTTCGAGGTGGCCCCCGATGCCCGACGGCTCGCGCTCACGGTGGACGCGCCGGAAGCACGGGTGGAGCCCGGAGCCACCGTCCCGGTCTCCGTGACCGTGACGGACGGGGAAGGCGCGCCCGTAGCGGATGCCGAGGTCACGATCTGGCTCGTGGACGAAGCGGCCCTCTTCGCCGGGGGCTTCAGCGCCCAGGCCGACATGGCACGGCAGCACGACCCCTGGGCTTCCCTCTACCGGATCGGGTCCGGCGTCCAGGCCCGGGCCGGCCTCTGGATGCATCGCCTGCGGGAGCGCAGGCCTCCGGGCGAAGGGGAGCTTCAGCTCCGCCTCCTCGACGCCGGCACCGGCGGCGTGCCGCCGGGAAGGCTCGAGGTCACCGCCAGCGACGGGTCGACGCGGTCGGCCCGCCTTGATCCGAACGGAGAGGTCCTCTTCGTCGATCTTCCCCCCGGCGACCTCCGGATCCAGTACTTCCTGACAGGGGACGAACCGGTGCTCGAGCGCCTGGCGGTTCGCAAAGGAGACGAGGGGGTGGAGCTGGGGACCCTCCTGGTTCCGATCCGCGTGCCTCCCCAGGCCGGGCGCGAAGCGCTTTCGGGCCCGCAGTTGCGGGCGGCATCGCCCCAGGATCTTCCGCCGCCGAACCTGGGGCTCGATGAGGTCGTCGTTGCCGGAGGCGAGCTCGCCGAGCGCGAGGATGTCCAGATAGCGGTGGCCGCCTTCACGATCGCCGTCCCGGCCCCGCCGGAGCCCGGGGGCGAAGGGGAGGCGGGGCTGCTCCGGGAAGACTTCACCCCGCTGGCCGGCATGGAGCCCCGGGTGCTGACCGGCACCGACGGGGTGGCGCGGGCCACCTTCCGCCTTCCCGATACCCTGACCCGTTACCGGATCCTGGCCGTGGCCCGGTCCGGC